>JAFZEK010000103.1 GCA_017560705.1 Bacteroidales bacterium
ATTGTTTAAGAATGCTCTCGCGTTGCAGACAGGTATAGATCTCCGATATAATACAGCCTTCTACGCCGATGCATATAATCCTGCTTTGGCAGCTTTTTATAGGCAAAACGATGTGGAAATTGGAAATTACATCTGGCTAGATGTCTTTGCAACTTTGCAAATAAAGCACGCAACAATGTTTTTAAAATTACTGCATGTTAATGCTTTGTGGGAACAAAATCCACGCTATTTTATGACTCTGCACTATCCCGGCCAAGACTTTTTGGTGCAATGGGGATTCGTGTGGAAGTTTTTCGACTAAGTAGTTTTCCCACCATGACCATAAAAAATATATGACTTACTAGGAAAAACAGTTTTATTAACGAATAATCGTAGAAATGTTAGAACAAAGAAACAAAGTAGCAATCAATTACAAGGACACACAATATACATACACTCATGTACTTCAAATATCACAACTTTATGCTGATGTTTTTTTGACAAACTGCATACCTTCCAAGGTGCTTATTTATGCCGAAAATTCGCCTGAATGGTGTTTCGCTCTTTACGGAGCTTTAAGGTGTAGTGCTATTGTGGTTCCAGTGGATGTGCAATCTTCTAAAAATGAAGTGGAATACATTATAAATGATTGCAAGCCTGATATAATTTTTACGACCGACAATAAGTTGGATTTCTTTGCAAACTTGGACTGCAAGGGTGCTAAGGTGCTTACACCGTCTAGCGTGTGCATTGAAAATTATAGCAATGTCTCTGTGTCCAATATACCAGTGAGGGGACAGGAAGACACGATTTTCATCATATACACTTCAGGAACTACAGGAAATCCGAAAGGCGTGATGTTGTCGTATAAGAATGTGATGTTCAACATTGACGCTGTGAGCAAGTCGGTGCCTATTTTCAAGGAAGATAGCAATGTGATGATATTGTTGCCTTTGCATCATGTGTTTCCATTGATAGGTAGCTTGGTGGCTCCGCTATCGGTGGGCAGCACTGTCTATATTGCTGAGGGAATGAATGCTGAAGCTATACTTAAAACCTTGAATCAAGGAAAAATATCGCTTATTATAGGGGTGCCACGCTTGTACGACATGTTGGTGAAGGGTGTGATGAACAAGATAAATGCTTCGCCTATTACCAAAACTCTATATAAAGTGGTGAAAGCCATAGGTAGCGATGCTGTTTCGAAGGTGGTGTTTAAGAGTGTGCATACAAAGTTCGGTGGCAATATCGAATATCTTGTTTCGGGTGGTGCTGCTCTTTCCAAAGAGACTGCTACTATCTTGAAAACTCTTGGTTTTTATGTGCTTGAAGGTTACGGCATGACCGAAGCTGCTCCTATGGTTACTTTTACTCGTCCGGGAAAACGCAAGATTGGTTATACTGGCGACCCTCTGCCTCATGTGGATGTCAAGATTGCCGAAAACGGCGAAATCATTCTTAAAGGTGACAACGTGATGCAAGGTTATTACGAACGTCAAGAGGAAACAGCTCAAATACTTAAAGATGGATGGCTACACACTGGCGACACTGGTGTGATGGATAAATATGGCCTAAGAATAACAGGTAGAATCAAAGAAATTATTGTTACCTCCAACGGAAAAAACATAAATCCGGAGTTGTTAGAACAAGACTTTATGAAGCAA
>JAFZEK010000104.1 GCA_017560705.1 Bacteroidales bacterium
AACATACCCTTTTCATCCCAATTTTCATATTAATAAAAATGCTAAATCTTCGATATATTAACACTGGGGTATTTAACACGGAGAATGGCTTATTTCCCCATCTCGTTTCATCAACGTGCAAATATCGCAAGGAAATTGAGTTATTGGTATAAATTACTGATAATCAAGTAGCGATATTTTCCTCCGAAAGGAGAACACACCTCTTCCGGATAAAACCCAGGTGTCACCGAAAGGACAATAGGGTTTCCTCGTGATGAAACCCGGGTTTCGTCACGAGGAAACCCTATCTCCCTCGAGAGAGAATTTCATTTCCCTCGGGAGGAAAATTCACCTTTTTCGCCATAAAAACACTGTTTCGCCCAAAAGTGTTTAACATTTACATTTCTTGCTTAACATTTCTCCTAGCGGCGAAGGCTACCAAAAAGTGCGTAGGATTGTTCCCGCCGATAGGGTGCTTAGAGCAGCTCGGAGCAGGGTTGTTTGGCCTACAGTTATAGTTCAAGCAGAAGAAGCATTGTAGTGTGCTAACATTTTCATGTTGAAAATTATAACACGAAACAAAGCTTTGCTATTGAAAATTAGAGTAATTTTGAAGTATGTAATGCATAGGAAAAAAGGCAGAAAAAGGGATGCAAAACACTTTATATTAGCCCATTGATTGCAACGAGACGAGAGTCAATATTGTTTAAGAAAATGGTCGTTGAGCAAAACTTTAGGTCCGTTGTTCTGTTTATATCACCTAAAGCAAGTACATAACAGATATATGAAAAAAATAAACGGTAAGTAATGGAAGCAAAACTAAGTCAGAACGTTAAGAAAGCCCTTATAAATAGCCGCGATGAGGCTCTGCGACTAGGCAGTTTGAGCATAGGTATTGAGCATATTTTTTTGGGAATAATAAGAGAGAGCGAGTGTTCGGCAACAGAAATTTTAAATCAATTGGGAGTAAATTTAGTTACCATCAAAATACGATTGGAGAACACCATTCGCAACAACTCTAGCAGCCCCATCACCATCAGCCACAACTCTGAACTGCCAATGCTACGCCAAGCAGAGAAAGTGCTAAGGCTGTCATTCTTAGAGTCGTCGAAATTCAAAAGCTCAGAAATTCGCACTGTGCACATCCTACTTGCCATAATGATGGAAGGCGAAAACATCATTTGCACACTGCTAAAGAAAGAGAATATTACCTACGCCAAACTATCGTCGGCCTTAAAATCAAGCTCATCGTCGGGCAAAGAAGAGTCGGGCTTTTTTGAAGCAGACAGCAAGCCCAAGAAAGAAGTTTTGGACAACATGGACGACGACGACGAGGACACTATACCCTACAACAACGAATATAACCACCCCGAGAGCAGCAGCCCCTCACACGAGAACAGCAGCTCCAACACTAGCAGCGGCAAAACACCGGCACTAGAAAACTTTGGCAGAGACCTTACAAAGGCCGCTGAAGAGAACAGGCTGGACCCCATAGTGGGCCGCGAAAAAGAGCTGGAACGAATAGCCCAGGTGCTTAGCCGAAGAAAGAAGAACAACCCCATACTTATAGGCGAACCTGGAGTAGGAAAATCGGCGATAGCCGAGGGCTTGGCACTACGAATAGTGCAGGGCAAAGTGCCCAGAACGCTCTACGGCAAACGAATAATAACACTGGACTTGGCCTCGCTAGTAGCCGGAACAAAATATCGCGGGCAGTTCGAAGAACGTATGAAAGCCATACTCAACGAACTGGAAAAGAACCCCAATGTCATAATATTTATCGACGAGATACACACCATCATAGGCACCGGCAGTGCGTCGGGGTCGTTGGATGCTTCCAATATGTTTAAACCGGCGTTGGCACGCGGCGAGCTGCAATGTATAGGTGCTACCACACTCGACGAATATCGCCAATACATAGAAAAAGATGGTGCTTTGGAGCGTCGTTTTCAAAAGGTGATAGTGGAAGCCACATCGCCCGAAGAAACACTGACAATACTGAACAACATAAAAAGCAAATATGAAGACCACCACATGGTGCAATACAGCGACGAGGCATTGAAAGCCTGTGTGAGCCTTACCAATAGGTACATCACCGACCGCCTGCTGCCAGACAAAGCCATCGATGCCATGGACGAGGTGGGTGCAAGGGTGCACATTACCAACATACAGATACCTCCGGAAATTATAGCCCTAGAAAAAGAGATAAGCCGAGTGTCGAGGTTGAAGAAAGAGGTGCTGCAACAAAAGAGCTACAACGAAGCCGCCGAATATCGCGACCTTGAGCGAGAGCTGACAGCAAAACTGGAAGAGCTGAAAAAGAATTGGGAAAACGAAGAACGAGAAAAACGTGTTAGCGTAAGCGAACAAGACGTTGCAGAAGTGGTGGCCATGATGACCGGCGTGCCGGTGCAAAGAGTGACGGAAAAAGAAAGCTCCCGACTTATGACAATGGAAACAGAGCTAGAAAACACCGTCATAGGGCAAAACGATGCCATAAAAAAGGTGACCCGAGCCATCCGCCGTAATCGTGCAGGGCTGAAAGACCCTAACAAACCAATAGGAAGCTTCATATTCCTAGGCCCTACGGGTGTGGGAAAAACATCCCTTACCAAGGTGCTGGCCAAATACCTGTTTGACACCGACGCAGCACTTATACGCATAGACATGAGCGAATATATGGAAAAATTTGCCGTGTCGAGGCTTATAGGAGCACCTCCGGGCTACGTGGGATACGAAGAAGGAGGTCAACTGACCGAGAAAGTACGACACAAACCCTACTCAATAGTGCTACTCGACGAGATAGAGAAAGCACACCCCGACGTGTTCAACATACTGCTACAAGTGCTAGACGATGGTCAGCTGACCGACGGAATGGGCCGACGTGTAGACTTTAAGAATACTATTATTATAATGACCTCCAACGTGGGATCGCGTCAGCTTAAGGAGTTTGGCACCGGCGTAGGTTTTGCCACTTCGGCAAGAGAGAGTGCCAAAGCAAAACTGGAAAAAGGGGTGATAGAAGACGCCATGAAGAAAGCTTTTTCACCGGAATTCCTAAACCGCATTGACGATGTAATAATATTCAACAACCTAGAACGCGACGACATACACAAGATTATAGGCATAGAGCTACGTGAACTATTCCGCAGAATAAACAAAATGGGATATAACATAGACATCACCGAGGCAGCTAAGGACATTATACAAGAAAAAGGATGGGATGCCAACTACGGTGCCAGACCGCTGAAACGTGCCATACAAAAGTACATCGAAGACGAGCTGGCCGAAGAAATTCTGAACTCCACACTGCTACCGGGCGACAGCATTCTTATAGATGCTGCCAACAAAGACGACGAAAAGCCTATAGCTTTCAAGATTACTAAAGGCTCGGACTCCATAGCTCTGGACGAAGTGCTAGACGAAGTAATGGACGAAGCTTCCGACGAAACTTGTAGCCTGAAGTCTTAAAAACTACATAATGCCCAACACTATAAAAGAAACAGGCACTACCCCACAAAGGTAGTGCCTATTTCTTTCATGCCCATCGAAAGCAAAAGCACAAAACCCAAAAACAAAAAAAAGACCATTATAGAACATCCATATGAAAAAGTTTTAGTATATTTGCACAACGGCTAAAGCCACTAGCATACACGATAAAGAACGGTTAATGAACTATAAAACAACTTATAATCCAGAAAGAAAAGATGCAGCTAAGTATTGTTATTGTAAATTATAATGTAAAGTTTTTCTTGGAGCAATGCCTTGTTTCGGTGTTGGAAGCATCCAAAAATATTGATACTGAGATATGGGTTGTAGACAATAACTCGGTGGATGGCTCAGTGGCAATGGTGCGCGAAAAGTTTCCACAAGTGCACCTCATAGCCAACAATGACAACCCCGGCTTTTCCCGAGCCAACAATCAGGCACTACGACAAGTGACAGGCGAATATGTTCTGCTCCTAAACCCCGACACCTTAGTGGAAAAAGACACTTTCGAAAAATGCATATCCTTCATGCAAGAGCACCCGGACTGTGGCGGCCTTGGGGTGAAGATGATAAACGGAGAAGGACAATACCTGCCCGAAAGCAAACGCGGTTTTCCCACTCCCGAAGTGGCTTTCTACAAAATTTCAGGCCTGATAAAGCTGTTCCCTAAATCGCCTAAGATAGCTCGATACTACATGGGACACCTAAGCGAAAACGACACCAACGAGATAGAAATACTGCCGGGTGCATACCTGATGATAAGAAAAACGGTGATGGACAAAATTGGTTTGCTCGACGAAACATTCTTTATGTATGGCGAAGACATTGATTTTTCCTACCGCATACTCCTAGGTGGCTACAAAAACTACTATCTCCCTTCTGCTAGGATTATACACTACAAAGGCGAAAGCACTAAAAAAGGAAGCATGAACTACGTGTACACATTCTACAACGCAATGGTCATCTTTGCTCAAAAACACCTTTCGCAGTCCAACGCCAAAATATACACCTTGTTCATTAAGATAGCTATATGGCTGCGTGCTTCCATCTCGTTCTTGAAAAGACTGGGCAGCAACGCCATAATACCGCTGCTAGACTTTGTTCTTATATTTATAGGCTTCTGTGGCATCAAAAACATTTGGGCTACCATGAAAGCCAACAACATCAACTACTACCCCGAAGAATACACCCACTTCGTTATACCAATATATGTGCTGATATGGCTGTTCTGCATCTTTATATGCGGAGGCTACCGCAAACCCGTAAAGCTTGCTCATATTGCCAAAGGACTCGCTGTTGGCACTTGTGCTTTGCTCGTATTCTATTCTTTACTCGACGAAACACAACGCTACTCTCGTGCTTTGATACTGCTTGGCAGCATTTGGGCCATAATATCCGTGGTGGGGCTGCGTGGAATATTACATGCTTTGCACCTTCGAAACTACGAATTCTTGCCAAACAAACGAAAAGCATACCTCGTGGTTGGTGACTATGAAGAAACATCGCGTGTGGCCAACCTATTCCACCAAATGGGATTAGAACCTGGATTTGTAGGATTCGTAAACGCCAACACCAACGACGAAAACAAGCACTTTATAGGCAACATAAACCAACTAAAGGAGCTTATACACTTCTACAAGATAGATGAGATAATATTTTGTGCAAAAAACATAACAACAGAAAAGATTATTAGCCTAATGGCTAACCTGCAATCCACAAACGTGGAATACAAGATAGCTCCACAAGAAAGCCAGTTCATAATAGGAAGCAACAGCATACACTCCACCGAAGACCTATACACTGTGACAATAGCACCGCTATCTTCCGCCGAAAACAAACAGAACAAAAGAATATTCGATGCTACTATGGCTGTTATAATCCTTGTGTTCTCGCCTATACTTTTCCTTTTCCAACGACACAAGAAAACATTCTTCGCTCACTGCTTGGCGGTGCTTGTGGGAAAATACAGCTGGGTAGGATACTGCAACGAAAACAAAAACGAACAAAACAACAACACCCTGCCTAGAATTAAAAAAGGTATTTTCTCGCCTAAAGACATTGCAAAAACAACAAGCATTGCCAACAACGAACATATAAACTGGATGTATGCCCGTAACTACAAAGTAGCTACAGACCTTATAATTCTTCTACGAAACATTAACAAGATATAAGACTACTTCTAAAAATTCCTCGTTCCATGAAGTAGAACGAATGAAAAAAAGAACTTTTGCGTGGTTGACTTCGTCGATGTTGCTATCGCTCGAAAGAGCTAATG
>JAFZEK010000105.1 GCA_017560705.1 Bacteroidales bacterium
CCACCTATGGAACACAGACCGCTACGCCTACCTACTGTGGCAGACTACCTATCCGACAAAGATTTTCATCAAACTATAGAGACAAAAGCAGAACGAGCAGCAAGACATAAAGAGATATACTCCCAAGCACCACTATTAGAAGTGCGTAATTTGTCGGTAGAATATCCTTTGAAGAAAAATATTTTTGGCAAGGTATTGCAGAAGCTGGTAGCCGTCGACGATGTAAGTTTTGAGGTCTACAACGGCGAAACACTAGGTCTCGTCGGCGAATCGGGATGTGGAAAGACCACGCTGGGCAGAGCAATATTGCAACTCATAGAGCACAGCAGTGGCAAGGTTATCTATAAAGGGATGGATCTTAATAAGCTTTCGGCAAAAACGTTGAGGCAGCTTCGTCCTAAGATACAGATAATTTTCCAAGATCCATATTCCTCGTTGAATCCTCGAATATCCGTAGGCAATGCCATAATGGAGCCTATGAAGGTATTCAAAATAGGCAAATCCGATGCCGAACGCAAAGAGCGAGTGATTAAAATATTAAATGAAGTAGGCTTGGAAGCACAACATTTCTCACGCTACCCTCATGAGTTTTCGGGCGGACAAAGACAGCGTGTGTGCATTGCTCGTGCATTGGCATTAGAGCCGGAGTTGGTTATATGCGACGAGTCTGTGTCGGCACTCGACGTTTCTGTTCAAGCTCAAGTGCTGAACTTGCTCAATGAATTAAAGACGAAATTTAATTTTACCTACATCTTCATATCCCACGATTTGTCGGTGGTAAAATTCCTGTCGGACAGAATGCTTATAATGCAAAAAGGTAAAATAATAGAAATGGGTGATGCTGACGATATATACTCAAATCCTAAGAATGAATATACACAAAATCTTATAGCATCTGTTCCAAAGGTCGAATAGTGATAGGTAGAAGGTGAAGCAAATAATAGTTAGTATTTTACAGTGCTATAAAGATTTGCTATATTATGGCAGTGCCGGAGTAGTTAGTCAAAAATTATTTCGGCATCGCTTTTCGACTCGGAAAGTATCAGTTTAGCTATGCTTTCGTCGTCCTCTTCGGTCATTTTGGCTTTATTGTTTTTCGGTTTTGAAACACTTTCTTTTGAAGCATATTGGTAGTTATTGGCCATATCCACCAAGTCGTAGAATGTACCTCTTTCATTCTTCTTTTCTGATTCAAAAAAGGCTTCTTGCAGCTCCCAATACACATAGTATTCTTCGGGCAATGGCTGAATCTCCACTCTCGTCACTCCCTTAATATTTATCCCTATTTGCTTTGCAGCTATTTTCGAAAGGTCTAGAATATTTCTTTTAGGGCAGCGGTCGTTTACTCTCACTATGACCCACTTCTTTGTAGCAATGTCTGTTACAAGCAACAGGGTACCAAACTTATATGTCAGATGAGCAGCTGTATACTTATTTTGACAAAAGATTTCGCCGTTTGCGGTTAATCTATTTTCAAATCTATCGTGATAATACGTAGCTATCGACCTATGAGCTTTTGATTTGTCTATTTGTGCACTTACACAAAAAGTGTTGCATAAGCACAAAATAATTGGAAGTAATCGTATTTTTTTCATCTAAAAATTTATTGTTACCTTATTGAAGACAATGTTATTCCATTTTGGTTTACCAATGAACAGCATCTTTATGAAACCAATTATTATGCAGTTTCAACACCTGTTCAATAACATCTCTTACACATCCAAAACCACCTTTAAATAAAGAAATATAGTCGGCAATTTCTTTAATTTCCACGGCGGCATCGGCAGGGCATGTAGCCACCCCCACTCTCTTCATAATCTCATAGTCGGGGATATCGTCGCCCATATATAGAACCTCTTCCGGCAAAAGGTTGTTATCTTCCAGGTATTTTTCGAACACCGTTATCTTATTACCGGCACCAGTAAAGATGTCGGTAACGCCAAGGGATTCCATACGGTTGTTAATGCTTAAAGATGTAGCACCAGATATTACAGCTATTTTGTAGCCTTTTTTCACTGCATACTGTATGGCGTAGCCATCTTTAATATTCCCTGCTCTTACGGTCTCTTTATCGGCAAAAACCCAAACAGAACCATCTGTCATCACTCCGTCGAAATCGAAGATAAAAGCCTTTATTTTATGAAGTTTGTTCTTATAGTTCATTCTCTTTTTATTTTTGAAAAAAAATCATACGCTTTTGTCAATACCAAACCTAATTAGAGGCATCTTCTAAAAAAAATCCACGTTTCGGATAAACCAAAGAGTGTTCTTTTTTTAGAAATCACCTAGAAGTATTTATTAGGTATAAGATAATTAGTCACATAATCAAAGATACCTTCTTTCAAGGTATAGAATGGTTTTTCGTATCCGGCTGAAAACAATTTGGTCATAGTAGCCTCGGTGTAGTACTGATATTTTGTTCTAATATCAGAAGGCATATCTATGAACTCAATATCTACAGGTTTACCCATTGCTTCGAAAGTGGCAGTAGCCAAAGCCAAGAAGCTTTCAGCATTTCCGGTTCCTATATTGTACAAACCATTCTTTGGACATGCTTCGCTTAAAAATATAAGCATGTCTACAACATCTTTCACATATACGAAATCTCTTAGCTGCATACCATTTCTAAAGTCGGGACGATGCGAGCGGAAGAGCTGCATTTTTCCGGTCTTGCTCACCGATTCGAAAGTGTGTAAAACCACTGAAGCCATCCTCCCCTTATGATATTCATTAGGTCCATATACGTTGAAGAATTTCGTTCCGGCCCAAAATGGTGGATGTTTTTCTTGTTTCAATGCCCAAACATCGAAATCATTTTTGGACTTTCCGTATGGGTTTAGAGGACGTAGCAGACCTATCGTTTTATGATTATCGGTGTATCCTACTTCGCCGCCACCGTAGGTAGCAGCCGACGAAGCGTAGATAAGAGGTATTTTGTTCTCTGTACATCTTTTCCACACCTCCTTGGTGTAGTTTAGATTTAGCTCTTCAAACACACTCCAATCAAACTCCGTAGTGTCCGTTCTTGCTCCTAGGTGGAACACAAAATCCACCTTCGAGGCATTATCATCAAACCATTTAAAGAATACATTTCTATCTACCTTTTCGGCGTATTCTTTAGTTTCCCAATTGCCTAATTTCTGCTCTTTAGTAAAATCGTCGACTATGACGATGTCTTTAATACCTTTGTTGTTCAAAGCTCCCACAAGGCAGCTTGCTATAAATCCGGCGGCTCCTGTAACTACTATCATTTTAGATTCG
>JAFZEK010000106.1 GCA_017560705.1 Bacteroidales bacterium
ATAAGGCAGGGGTAATATGGCACACACAAGGGTCGGGAAAATCGTTGTCGATGGTATTTTATGTAGGCAAAGTGGTTCGTATGCTGAACAATCCTACCGTAGTTGTTATTACCGACAGGAATGATTTGGACGATCAACTTTTCGACACCTTCGGAAGCTGTAAAAATCTTTTGAGGCAAACACCTGTACAAGCCGACAGCTGCGAAGTGCTGAAAAATTTGCTAAAGGTAGCATCGGGAGGTATAGTATTTACTACCATTCAAAAATTTCAACCCGAAGAAGGCAAT
This sequence comes from Bacteroidales bacterium, assembly GCA_017560705.1. GTDB lineage: Bacteria > Bacteroidota > Bacteroidia > Bacteroidales > P3 > HGM05376. The sequence goes on from JAFZEK010000106.1 coordinate 288, forward strand.
GTATATGACACATTGACCACCCGAAGCAACGTGATTGTTATAGCCGATGAAGCACACAGAACGCAATATGGCTTTAAAGCCAAAACCGTTGATGTAAAAAACGAAGCCGACGAAGTGATAGGCAGTGAGATAAAATATGGCTTTGCGAAATATTTGCGAGATGCATTGCCCAACGCCACATTTCTAGGATTTACCGGCACCCCTATAGAAGCTACCGATGTGAATACTCCGGCTGTATTTGGAAATTATGTGGATGTTTACGACATAACCCAAGCAGTGGAAGACGGTGCTACTGTACGCATTTTCTACGAAAGCAGATTGGCAAAAATAGAATTGAGTAAGGAAGGTAAAAAACTGATAACAGACTTGGATAAAGAGTTGGAAACAGAAGACCTGAACGACACACAAAAAGCAAAAGCCAAATGGACGCAGTTGGAAGCCCTAATAGGAAGTCAGTCGCGAATAGAAAACATTGCAAAAGATATTGTAGAGCATTTCGAGCAGCGACAAGAGGTGTTTGAAGGCAAAGCAATGATAGTGGCAATGAGTAGACGAATAGCAGTAGAATTGTATGATGCTATTATTGCACTACGCCCCCAATGGCACAACGATGATTTGGCAAAAGGAACAATAAAGGTAGTAATGACTTCGGCATCTTCCGATGGTGCAAGCATATCAAAACATCATACCACCAAAGAACAACGACGAACACTGGCAAACAGAATGAAAGATGCCAATGATGAGTTGAAACTAGTAATAGTTCGCGATATGTGGCTTACAGGTTTTGACGTTCCGTGCTTGCATACTCTCTATATCGACAAGCCAATGCAAGGCCACAATCTTATGCAAGCTATTGCAAGAGTAAATCGAGTATATAAAGACAAACCCGGTGGATTGGTAGTTGATTATTTGGGTATAGCATCAGATTTAAAGAAAGCATTGTCATTTTATTCGGATGTAGAAGGTAAAGGCAATCCGGCCGAACAGCAAGAACAAGCCGTTGCCTTGATGACAGAGAAGTTGGAAGTAGTACAACAAATATTGCAAGGTTTCAACTATTCGTCTTATTTTACTGCCGATGTATCAACCAAATTATCGCTAATATTACAAGCCGAGGATTATATATTAGGTCTTGATGATGGCAAGAAACGTTTCGTAAACGAAGTAGGTTCTTTGTCGAAAGCATTTGCTATAGCAATACCCCACGACAAAGCTATGGAAATAAAAGACGAGGTTTCCTTCTTCCAAGCTGTTAAAGCACGGTTGTGTAAATTTGACAACACATCGTCGGGTAGAACAACCGAAGAAATAGAAACAACTATTCGCCAAGTTATAGATAAAGCATTGGTATCGGAAAAAGTGGTTGATATTTTTGATGCTGCAGGTATAAAGAAACCTGATATATCAATACTATCCGAAGAGTTTTTGATGGAACTGAAAGGTATGGCTCACAAGAATATTGCTTTGGAAGTTTTAAAGAAACTCCTGAACGATGAAATAAAGTCTAGAATGAAACACAACCTTGTGCAAGGCGAAACATTGATGAAAATGCTTGAAAAATCCATTGCTCGATACCACAACAAGATAATAACTGCGGTAGAAGTAATAGACGAATTAATAGAACTAAGCAAGACCATTATTTCTCAAGACGAAGCTGTATCGGAGATGGGGTTGTCGGAGTATGAATATGCTTTCTATTCGGCTGTCGCCAATAATAATAGTGCTGTGGAATTGATGGGTAAGGATAAGTTGAGAGAATTAGCCGTAGTTCTGACAGAAACTATTCGTAAAAACACATCGGTAGATTGGGAAATAAAAGAGAATGTACGAGCCAAAATGAGAGTAGCAATTAAGCGTTTGTTGAGAAAATATGGTTATCCACCCGATATGCAATTGTTGGCAACAGATACTGTTATAAAACAAGCCGAGATGCTTTCGGCAGAGTTGTTGAACAAAAGAGAATATAATATATAGGATATTGAAATATCAATCATTGTAAATAGTAGCAGAAAAACCATTTGTCTGATGCAATTAGAAAAATTCGAATGTCTTTGGACGAATGGTTATATCGTTATAAACTTTTGAATTCTAAAATATTTATTCCAATTTATCCTAGATTGGTTAGTAGAAAAAATTATAGGCAAATACAGTCATAATCTTGCAAAAATCCTAACGACCGATACCTTTTATTTCAAACACTTAGTAGCTTTCTTTATCCCATTGCATATATCTGATGCTGTCATTGATACCTGTCCTACTTCGGCAGCTGCAATATCGCCTGCCATACCATGAAGATACACTCCAAATATCGCCGCCTGTTTGGCATCTACACCTTGAGCCAACAACGAGGTGATGATACCTGTAAGCACATCGCCACTGCCTCCTGTAGCCATACCCGGATTACCTGTAGAATTAAAATACACTTCACCATCTGGACAACATATAGAGGTATTAGCTCCCTTTAATACCACTATAATACCATAATCCTTTGCCAACGTTTTTTGTTTCTCCAAGCGTTCAAAATCATTATCCCACTCCCCTACCCAACGCTTAAACTCTTTGACATGTGGTGTGATAATGGTATTGTATTTCAACAGTGGCAGCATCTCCTCTTTGTTCATTGCTATCATATTGAGAGCATCGGCATCAAGTACCAAGGGTTTATTCCAATTGGAAAGGAATTCTCTTAAAGCCACAACAGATTTTTCGTCGGTACCCAATCCCGGACCAACACCAACAGCCGAATACTTATCCAATTCCATTGGCAACGAAGTGAAAATATCATTACCCTTATCTACAGAAATCATAGCTTCGGGAAAGGCCATTTGCATACACGCTACTGCATTATATGGTACATGCACTGTGAGCAATCCCACACCCACATACATACAAGCCTTAGCAGCAAATATAGCAGCTCCCACCTTACCAAAACTCCCGGCTATAAGCAAAGCATGACCAAACGAACCCTTATGTGAAAACTTAGGCCGAAAAATCATACTCTGAGGAATGTCCGGAACATCGACATAATAAATAGATGTAGAGGTTTCGGCGATATAAGTCTTGTGCAGAGAAATATCTAGCACACGAAATTCTCCTACATAAGAAGCATTCTCTGGAAAGAAGAAAGCTAGCTTAGGAAATTGGAAAGAAAGCGTATATACAGCCTTTACGACACTACAACCAATCGAAGACTTCTCTGCAAAAAGTCCCGAAGGAATATCTATAGAAATACGGATAGCCTCAGCAGCATTTACGACGTCTATAACACGTTTTGCAAATCCACTTACAGCCCTATTTAAGCCGCTACCAAATATTGCATCAATAATATAATCAGACGAAGAACTAATAGTAAATTCAGAATCCTCAACTATGTATTTTATATCTATACCATCCAAAGCTTCCAAGCGTTGCTTGTTCAACTCAAAATCAGCACTCCCTACATCAGCATGTTTTAAAATATAAACATCCACAGGTATACGTTCCAAATACAACATCCTAGCTATTGCCAATCCATCGCCACCATTATTACCCATGCCACATACAATGGACACACATTTAGAATGATGCACATTAGTATTTGCCAACAACCAATCAAAAGAAGCTTTTGCAGCACGTTCCATTAGTTCCACAGAGGCAATAGGTTCATGCTCTATAGTATATTTATCAGCTTCACGTATTTGAGCTATAGAAAAAACTTTAGTCATAACAGTTCTAGTTTATATGAAACAAAAAAAGGTTACTTTCTAGACAGAAAGCAACCTTTAAACGTTATAAACGATAAAAGATTTTATCTATTACATTATCATTTATTCTTATCCTTATTCAGCCGGAACTACAGACACGAAAGATCTATCTTGACGACCTTTTCTGAATTCCACTGTACCATCTACTAGAGCATACAAAGTATGATCTTTACCCATTCCTACGTTTTTACCAGGATTGTGTACAGTACCACGTTGGCGAACGATGATATTACCAGCTATACAGCTTTGACCACCATATATTTTCACACCCAAACGTTTGCTTTCGGATTCACGACCGTTACTGGAACTTCCGACACCCTTTTTATGAGCCATACTATATTTTTTTTAATGGTTACTACTAATAATTTAATTCTACAGTGCTTTAACTGCTTTGAAACTATTGAATGCTATCAATTTTTATTTGAGTCAAATAGTCACGATGACCATTCATCTTTTGATAACCTTTTCTACGTTTTTTGTGGAAAACCAAAACTTTGTCTCCCTTTAAATGTTTCAAAACTGTTACTGTTACTTTTGATCCAGCCAAGTAAGGTTGACCAATTTCTACAGCACCATCATTGTCTTTAAGCATCACGGTGTCAAAAGATACTTGAGAACCTTCTTCATTTTGAAGACGGCTTACAAAGATTTTTTGATCTTGTACTACCTTGAATTGCTTTCCTGCTATTTCTACTATTGCGTACATTTTATAATGAAATTATTTTTACTATATTATATTCCAAAACGAGTTGCAAAATTACTACTTTTTTCTCATATAGCAAAATCTTGCAACATATTATTTTTATTTTTATTGTTTACCAATGCTTTACAACTCACTTTTTAGTTACTTTTCCTTGTTTATATAGCGAAACTTTGCCATTATCCGAGCATTTTTCTAGCAATTCTTGCATAGTTTTTTGCAATATTGGGTGTACAAAATTCGGCATTATTTCACATAAAGGTTCAAGTACAAAGTTCCGTTCTTGTATGCGTGGATGTGGCACTATAAGGCTAGGTGTTGAGATACATTTATCGTCAATATACATAACATCTATATCCATGGTCCTAGAAGCATAGCCAGAACCGTTTCTCACTCTACCTAAAACTGCTTCAATATTCAAAGCCTGTCTTAGAACTTCTTCGGGCAAAAGATCCGTTTCCACAACAACAGCTTGATTCAAAAAAGATTGTTCTGCTTCAAAACCCCATGCTTCTGTCTCATATATTGACGACACTTGTAATATCTTTCCAATTCTCAATTCTATCTCTTTACAAGCCCGTTCTAGCAACGTTTCTCTGTCACCTTGATTGCCACCTATAAGAAATGTCACTTTGCTCATAACTGTTTTTCTATCTATTTTACTCCATTTTCCCATCAAAGTCTCGTGCTGATTTGAAATAAAAAGCAACGACAAGAAATCCTCTATCGGTATAGGCTTTGCTCCTAACGATGACAAATGTGATGTTTCTTGCTGTGCGTCTATAAATAGAAATTCATTCTCTATAGCAAATTCCACCAAACTTGCAAAACACACCTTCGAAGCATCAGGCATCGTAGCAAACATCGATTCACCAAAGAACGCTTTTCCTAGCGACAGTCCATATAATCCACCAACAAGTTTTCCTTCATAATAAGCTTCAAAAGAATGAGCATAACCCAATTTATGCAGCCTTGTATATGCTTCTACCAACTCTTCTTGTATCCATGTACCATCTTGTCCCTCTCGTTCCACCATGGCACACGACCTCATCACCTTTTCAAAAGCTGTGTCTACCCTAACTTCGTATTTACCTGATTTTATACATCGCCTTAGAGTCTTTGAACAATGAAATTCTTCGGGAAACAAAACCATCCTCGGATTCAAAGCCCACCACAAAATAGGCTCACCTTCATTATACCAAGGGAATATACCATTGCGATATGCTTCCAACAGCCTTTCTGTAGACAAATCGCCACCTACGGCCAATAATCCATCCCCTTCAGCCAAAAGCGGATTAGGAAAAATACATTTAGAATTAAGCTCAAACAACATAGCACATCAACCTATAATAGCAAAGAGAGGATGAATAATCTTAAACACCCTCTCTTTATATGATTCAAATATTTTGAGAATATCTACCTCTCAAATATTAATTGTTTCGTGGTTTGTTTTCACGGTGCATTGGCTTGCCATTTTTATTATCTCTGTGAGGCTTGCGTTCTCCGCGAGGTTTGCTTTCATGCTCTGGCATTCCTTCAGGACGTGGCAACAATGCTTTTCTCGACAAACGAAGTTTACCTGTTTTGTCATCTATTTCTAGAAGTTTCACTTGTACTTCTTCGCCTTCGTGCATCAAATCTTTTATTGATTCAGTGCGTGTCCAATCATATTCAGATATGTGCAACAAACCTTCTTTTCCTGGTAGTATTTCTACAAAAGCACCAAAGTCTACTATGCTTTTCACTTTACCTTCGTATACTTGTCCTACTTCGGGAAGTGTTGTCAAACCTTTTATCCATTTGATAGCGGCTTCGATAGAATCTTTGTCTACAGCAGAAATATCCACTACTCCTACTTCGCCTTTTTCTTCTATAGTGATAACTGAATTAGTTTCTTTTTGTATTTCTTGAATAACCTTTCCACCGCTACCGATAACAGCACCAATAAATTCTTTTGGTATCTCCATTTGTACAATACGAGGCACAAATGGTTTGTAGTCTTCGCGAGGTTGGCTAATAGTAGCTTCCACTATATCCATGATGTGCATACGACCAGCGTTGGCTTGTGCCAATGCTTGTGCAAGCACTTCGTAAGAAAGACCGTCTACCTTTATATCCATTTGGCAAGCAGTGATACCATCTCTTGTACCAGTCACTTTGAAGTCCATATCACCTAAGTGGTCTTCGTCGCCTAAGATGTCGGACAATACAGCCCATTTATCGCCTTTAGATATAAGACCCATAGCAATACCGGTTACAGGTTTCTTTATCTTAACACCGGCATCCATAAGAGCCAAAGTACCAGCACACACTGTAGCCATAGATGATGAACCGTTAGATTCCAAGATGTCAGATACTACACGGATAGTATAAGGATTTTCTGGACCTTCTGGAATAACATATTTCAATGCTCTCCAAGCCAAGTTACCATGACCTATTTCTCTACGGCTCAAACCTCTGTTACCCTTCACTTCGCCAGTAGCAAAACCAGGGAAGTTATAGTGCAACATAAAGTTGCGTGTTCCTTCTATTACAGCACCATCTATAAGTTGTTCATCCAATTTTGTTCCCAATGTTACAGTAGACAACGACTGAGTTTCGCCACGAGTAAATATCGAAGAACCGTGAGCCGATGGAAGATAATCCACTTCACACCATATAGGACGAATTTCATCCAACTTACGACCATCTAAACGAGTACGTTCTGTAAGAACCATATCACGCATAGCTTCTTTTTCTATATCGTGGAAATAGCGGTCTATCATGAACGATTTTTCCTTCAATTCGTCTTCGGTCAATGCTAACGATTCTACAAACTCAGCCTTAATAGCTTCAAAACCTTCCGAACGCATGTGTTTGTTTGGAATACCTTGTTTAGCAAAGTCGTAGCATTTTTGATATACAGCTTCGTGCATTTGAGCCTTAAAGTCTAAGTCATTAACTTCGTGGCAGTATTCACGTTTTTCTGTTTTGCCGGCAGCCACTGTAAGTTCAGCCAAAGCGTCGCATTGTATGCGTATAGCATCATGAGCAGTCTTAAGAGCTTCCAACATTAATTCTTCCGATACTTCCTTCATTTCACCTTCCACCATCATGATGTTTTCGTTGGTAGCGGCTACTATCAAATCCAAGTCAGCTTCTTCGATAGCTTGCAAAGGAGGATTGATAACGAACTGTCCGTTTAGGTAAGAAACTCTTACTTCCGACACAGGACCATTGAAAGGAATATCCGACACTGCCAATGCAGCAGCAGCAGCCAAAGCAGCCAAAGCATCGGGAGCTGTATTTTTGTCGCCAGAAATTAAAGTAATTTGTACTTGAACTTCGGCATGAAAATCATCGGGGAAAAGAGGACGCAAAGCTCTATCAACCAAACGTGCTATCAAAATTTCATATTCCGAAGGACGAGCTTCACGCTTAAAGAAACCACCGGGGAAACGACCCATAGCGGCATATTTTTCTTGATATTCAACTGTTAGTGGCATAAAATCCACGTTTTCGCCAGCTTCTTTTTTTGCACATACTGTTGCCAAAAGCATTGTGTTGTTCATACGAACCACAGCTGAACCGTCGGCTTGTTTTGCCAACTTACCTGTTTCGATTTCGATAATTTGGCCATTACCCAAATCGATAGTTTTTTTTACAATGTTCATCTTATTATTATCCATTTAATCAACTGAGTACATACAATCATCATGCATATACATATCTTTCTTATAACAAAAAAAGGCAATTAGACTCTAATTGCCTTCAACCATAACCAAATAAATATGAAAAACTATTTTCTTATATTCAATTCTTTAATTATAGCACGGTAACGTTCAATATCGTTTTCTTTTAAGTAATCCAACAAACGTCTACGTTTACCTACCAAACGAACCAACGAGCGTTGTGTGCCTAAATCTTTGCGTTGTTTCTTCATGTGTTCAGTCAAATGTTGAATTCTGTAAGAAAACAATGCTATTTGTGCTTCTGGCGATCCGGTATCAGTTTCGGACTTTCCGTATTTCGCAAAAATCTCTTTCTTCTTTTCTACTGATAAGTACATATCTATTATCTTATTATTTTTTTCTTTATTACTACAATCTGATTGCAAAGATACTTCTTTTTTTTAAATTCAAAAGACTTTTCTATCTTTTTTTTACTACAAAAAAAACAATAAACTAATTATCAGTGTTATATAATCGAAAAAAAATGCTTCTTTTTCCTCGTTTTCCTCGCTTTTTAGCTCAAAAAAATGCTTCCTTTACACCTTTTTTACGCCTTATTTCGCCATAATCATGAAATATTCACCAATATTCGTGTATCTTTCAATATTTCAGCAATATACTTTAAATATTTACTCTTTCACGTCCTTTCCTCGACTCTCTACAACATATTCTTTCTACCCAAAATTCATCCATTATATCAAAGAACAAATAATAACAGCAACATTCTGCAGCCTTCTTTTTCCCTTCTACAATATACAAAATAAAGAGAGAGACACATATTATTGTATAAATCATTACACTCTCTTCAGACAATCTCTAAAAATTGCTTTGCAGGCGATTCATGGAATGCTGACTTCATAGATATCACCTTTAATTCCGCCAATATAAAAGCCCCTCAACTTTCATTATAATATAGGGCTACTTCTAAAAATTCCACGTTTCGGATAAACAAAAAAGTGTTCTTTGAAACTTTTGCGTGATTGACTTCGTCGATGTTGCTATCGCTCGAAATAGCTAATGCTTAGGCATTGCTATTTACTCGCTTAATCGCAACGTTGCGTTTTTTCTTGGAATCTTTCTATTTCTTTTGGGGTTGCATAGCCCGCTATAATGAGTCAAAAGAAAGTAGAAATCTTTCTAGCAAAATTCCACAAATCACTTGCAAAGCAATTTCTAGAAGTTGCCTATAATCATCCATTAGCAAGAACGAAGAACAGCCTACAGTTCTACAATTAGCAAAAAAGGTGTTGATTTTCAAAACCAACACCTTTTGTTTTTCTCTTTACAAGAGGATTTATTATATACCTAATACTTCAGCACCTTGTTCGCAACGGATGTCAACAGGGATGTTAGCACCAGCTATTACGTCAAGGTCTTTTTGCAATGAAGGACGAACTACGCCATTTTCAGCAGCGTAAGTCTTAGCACGGTCATAATCACCTTCTCCTTCTATTTCAAGAATCATAGCCGACCAAGTTTTCAAAGCTTCTTTAGCTTTTTCTACGTCTATCACGTATTTTCCTTCAGCATTGCGAGTGAAAGCACCATTGTCTTCCATATAGTTGAAGCACATCATATTGGCAATACCGTGAGCTTCAGTAGCACCAAAGCGTACACTACGCAAAATACCGGCTATGAAAGTAACGTAAGCATCTTCTACAGTTATTTCAGTCATTTCACCTTTTTCAATCAAAGTTTGAGTAATGAACAATCCACAGATGTCAGCTTTAGCTTCTTCCCATCCGCTGTATTGTTCTTTCAAAGCTTGACGTAAGTTACCTTTGCCTGTAACAGTGTTCTTTATACCAAGACCGTGAGCCACTTCGTGGAAACATACATTGCTAAAGAAAGCATCGAATTTTACATTATCCAATTGTTCTTCAGCTATCAATTGTTCAGCTATAGGCATAAGTATTTTTTCGAACTTAGCGTTCATAGCGTTCTTTAATTGTAAGCGGCGGCTACCTTTTGCAAGTTGAACACGTTCGTCGTTTGGCAAGTTGATAGCAATAGTTTTGCTAGCCGAGTTACAATCACCGGCATAATAAATAACATCGTAAACGTTCAAATCAGATTCAGTTCCAGGAACTTCTTGCTTGTATTTAGGATCACAAGGAAGTAATGTTTGAAGTTCAGGAAGCATCTTAGTATATTTAGCAAGGTCGTTGCTCCATTTTTCGTCTTTTACTAATATGAATGCTTCGTAAGCAGTTTTGTATCCGTAAAGAGCATCTTCGTAGTTTTCGATAGGACCTACTACAAAATCTAACTTACTAGATTTCATATCCATCCAAGCCATGTCGCTTTCAAAATAATCATCAGTGCGGAAAGCTTCACGACGTTTTTCAAGATAGTTCTTCAAGCCGGCATCTTCAGCCAAAGCAATAGCTTCGCCCATAAGAGAATCTACTACAGCCAATTTTTCAGCGTAAGCTTCGCGGTAAGGAATAACCTTCAACGCACCATTTTCATCGCGACGGATGATAGTGTAAAGACCATCTTTTGTAGAGTCTTGCAATGCGTCAAATTCTTCTTTAGTCATATCAACCGGATAGAAGTTGGCACCTTTTGGTTTTTCACCATAACCGGGAACGAATGGTTTTTCGCAATCCAAACGATTCCAAGCACCATACTGAATCATAGCAAACTCGCGTACATATTCGTCGCTAATTGTATCCAACACACTCTTGTCGCCAAAAGATTGTTCCCAAAACAAGCCATCCATAATTTCTGCTATCTTAATAAAGATAGGTAACATTGCTTGTTCTTTTTCACTTAGCACGCTCAAATCTGTTGTCAATTTTACAGGAGCATACGATTCAACTAATTGTTGCATTTCTGTTTTGTTTGTTTCTTCCTTTTGTTTATTGCCACCACATCCCGACAGAATAACTGCGGACAAAGCAGCTAAGGAAATAAATATTTTCTTCATTTTCAATATGTTTTATATTATATTTGTATTACATTATTTTGCAAATATACAGTGTTTTTTGCAATATAAGCACATGCAGGAAACTTTTTTTTAAACAACACTCAATTCTTAACTCTAAAACCTGCGGAATTTTCCGCATTTATTATCCGTTTACACCCACATTGGACAACGAAAAACGAGCAATCTAACACTCCTATTACACCACACCTCTAAAACTATCGAGGGCAATAATGAAACCCAGTGCATTCCGACGCCCTTCCCATCACTTTAAAGCTACTTTTTAAAATCCACCTTCTATGAAATATCATCATGAAATAAAAGGACTTTTGCTTGATTTATGCTTTCCTTTGGTATATTTCTTCTTATTTTCCAATCGCATAGCTCGCCATGATAAATCAAATACGTGTAAAACAACTCCTAGAAACCACCTTAACATAAATACTAAATCTTCGATATATTAACAGCATCTGATTTAACACGGAGAATGGCGTATTTCTCCAATTTTTCGCACCGATGAGCGTATATTCAATTCTCCAAGAGTTGACAGATTAACAGATTGATAATCAGAGACCATTATTTCTATCAAATTCCATCTATACAGCAATAACAAGCAAACCCAGGTTTCATCCCGACGAAAATATACCACCCTCGTGATGTAACCCGGGTTTCATCGCCACCTAAATATATTTCCCTCCCGATGAAAATACCACAATAAGATGATAAAAACATACTTTTTCCACTTGTAGAAGAATATTAACAACCGATGCTTTTAACTTTTGTCATTTTCCTTTAACATTACCCGCCGTCTACCATACTGCGGAATCAGCCCATCTTCCCTACTCATTTTAAAATTGCTTTGCAAGTGATTTGCGGAATACTGACTTCGTCGATGTTGCTATCGCTCGAAAGAGCTAATGCTTAGGCATTGCTCTTTACTCGCTTAATCGCAACGTTCTTGAGAAGATTTCTACTTTCTTTTGAC
>JAFZEK010000107.1 GCA_017560705.1 Bacteroidales bacterium
CATTACAAAACTGCTGCAAAGCTAGGCAACATTAAGGCTCAAAACTGGCTACAGCACAAAGGAATATCGTGGTAAAAAGAACAACAACAATTCATTTTAGCATACATCACTAACACTTGATATTATGAGCATACTGATAAAAAACGTTTTACACAACGAAGAAATAACCGACATACTGATAAGAGAAAACAAAATATCCGAAATAAAACCAAACATAGAAGCGAAAGCTGAAAGAATAATAAATGGAGAGAACAAAGCAGTGTTTCCAGGCCTTGTAAACGGACATACACACTCCGCCATGACCCTATTTCGCGGCTACGGCGACGACCTGCCTCTCGAAAAATGGCTGAATACCAAAATATGGCCAAACGAAAGAAATCTAACTCCCGAAATAGTGTATTGGGGTACAAAGCTAGCATGCCTTGAAATGATAAAAACCGGCACTACATGCTTCAACGACATGTACTTCCACTACAAAGAAGCAGCTCAAGCCACTGAAGAAATGGGCATACGCGGAATATTCTCTCACATAATATTCGACAATCTAGACCCCAAACGCGGCGAAAAAATAAAAACCGAAACAAAGATAGAAACACTGATAGAAAACTTTAGCGACAGAATACACTTCGGTATTGCCCCACATGCTATATACACCGTATCGGGCTACTCCTTTGCATGGGCTACAGACTTTGCCAAAGAGCATAACCTTATAATACACACACACCTAGCCGAAACACAAACCGAACATCAGAATGCCATAAAAAATTATGGCCTTTCGCCTATCCGCTACCTAAACAAGCTAGGAGTGCTAAACCCAAACATGGTGATAGCACACTGCCTATGGCTAGATAATGAAGAAATTCAAATGCTTGCGGACAACGGCGTAAAAGTGGTGCACAACCCAAACTCTAACCTAAAACTTGCTTCGGGTCATCAATTCTTATACAACGAAATGAAAGAAAAAGGCGTTGTAGTAGGACTTGGCACCGACGGCTGCTCATCATCCAACAACCTAGACATGATAGAAGCCATGAAGATGATGAGTCTGCTACAAAAAGGCTGGCGACTAGACCCCACAGCCTTACCTGCCTCCGAAGCTCTAACAATAGCCTCCGAAAACGGTGGAAAGATACTAAATATAAAAACCGGAAAAATAGAAGCAGGCTACCTCGCCGACCTTTTCTTGGTGAACCTGAAAACTACAGCTTTTACACCTAACAACAACACTGTGTCAAACCTTGTGTATGCAGCCAATGGTAGCGTAGTAGACACCGTGGTATGCAATGGTAAGATAATAATGGAAAACCAGAAAGTGAACGGAGAAGATGAAATACTAGAAAAAGCCAATGAAATGGTAACAAAACTAATAAAACACTAAACACCTGAATGAAAAAGACACATCTATTCATAATCATCATAGCTACACTTGCTGTTGTGGGGTGCAACACTACCACTCCCAATGCCGATAAAAAAGTATTCAAATACAACGAATCGGCAGGTATAGCCTCTTTGGATCCCGCATTTGCCAAAGACCAAGCTATGATATGGGCTACCAGCCAACTATTCAACGGACTTATACAGCTAGATAGCAACCTGAATGTAAAGCCATGCATAGCCCATTCGTGGGATATAAGTCCCGACGGACTTACATACACATTCCATCTACGAAACGATGTGTTTTTCCACAACAACCAATGCTTCGAAAACGGTAGTAGAAAAGTTATAGCACCGGATTTTGTGTATAGCTTCAGCCGAATACTTGACGAAAAAGTAGCTTCGCCCGGCCGTTGGATATTCAACGAAATCAATTATACCAACAACGTTCCCGATTTCATAGCACCTAACGACTCCACTTTCGTCATCCGCCTAAAGCAAGCTTTCTCTCCTTTTCTAAGTATGCTAGGTATGCCCTATTGCTTTGTTGTACCACACGAAGCCGTGGAACATTATGGTCCAAACTTCCGCAACAACCCTGTAGGAACAGGTCCTTTCAAAATGCAGATTTGGAAAGAGAATGTAAAACTCGTAATGAGAAAGAACCCCAACTATTTTGAAACAGACAACAATGGCATCAAACTTCCATACCTTGATGCAGTGGCTGTAACATTTATTATTGATAAACAAACGGCTTTTCTGGAATTTATAAAAGGCAACCTCGACTTTATGAACTCCATAGATGCCGGCTATAAAGACGAACTACTGACTAGAACAGGACAACTGCGAAAAAAATACCAATCCCTCATAAACATGCACAGCCGCCCATACTTGAACACCGAATATCTAGGTTTTCTTATGGACAATCCAAACAGCCCCATTGCCGACAAAAGAATACGCCAAGCCATAAACTACGGCTTCGACCGTCGAAAAATGATGAAATATCTACGAAATAATGTTGGAATACCCGGCTGTTATGGTTTTATCCCCAATGGGCTACCCGGCTTTGACACCACTCTACACTGCTATGAATATAACCCCGCTAAAGCCCTTCAGCTTCTAGAAGAAGCAGGATACCCAAACGGAAAAGGACTGCCTACCTTAAACCTTTCGACAACAGCTACCTACCTCGACCTTTGCAAGTACATACAACAACAACTAAGCATTATAGGAATAAACATAAATGTAGAAGTGAATCCACCGGGAGCTTTGCGAGAACAAATAGCTCAATCCAAAAGCAATTGGTTTAGAGGTTCGTGGATAGCAGACTACCCCGACGCTGAAAACTATTTATCATTATTCTTTTCAGAAAACTTCTGCCCTACAGGTCCAAACTACACACACTTCAAAAACACCGCTTTCGACCAACTATATCGAAAAGCAAAAGCCACACCCAACGACAGTGTGCGTGCCGAAATGTACAAACAGATGAACAGCATGATTATGGACGAAGCACCGGTCGTAGTCCTATATTACGACCAAATATTGCATTTCTCACATAAGAACATTTCTGGCTTACAGAGCAATGCAATGAACAGTCTTAACCTAAAAACAGTGATAAAAAAATAAAGGCAATCTACATCATTCATAAATCACCCAATCTGTGGTTTGTGGATTTTTCTTGAAAGGTTTTCAATCTCATTCGGGGTGGTGAATATATACCGTTTCACAACTCCGAACGAAACTGAAAGATTCCAAGAAAAACACAAAACACGCAAAATTCTTTTTAAAACGAAAATTCCTCTCCGAAGAATGCGATAGTCTCTTTTTTCTATAAGACTTATTTCTTTTTAGTCTTAGTTTCTGTAGCCTTTTTTGTTTTCTTTGCTGCAGTAGTAGTTTTTTCTGCTTTGGCCTTAGTAGTCTTTGTTGTTTTTTTAGCTGATGCTTTAGCAGTAGTTTCTTTTTTAGCAGCAGTCTTCTTAGCAGGTTTTTCAGCCTTCTTAGCAGATTTTTCAGCCTTCTTAGTTGTACTCAACAGCTCTTCGTCGGTAAGGATAGTCATATTCTCTTCAAGGTCGGCGATGTCATCGGCACTAGGTTCAAAGTCGTCTTCTTCGTTGTTATCCTTTCCATCCTCCTCAGCATAGTCGTCATCGTCATAATCGTCATTATATTCATTCTTCTCTTCATCTTCCTCCTCACTATCATCGTCAAAATCGCCCATAGTGTAAGAATCTTCGTAGGCACCATGATTTAGATTATATTCTTTATGTTCATTATCTTTTTCAGGCGAGTCTTCATCAGGCAACGGCTCAAACTTAGGTTCATCGTCCTTCATGCCTTCATTTATTTCTCTATCCCACTCGTCGTCGGCTAAATGAGTATCTATACGAACATCGAATTTCACCATATATGAAGTTTCCTCTGTTTCCAAAGGCACTACAAATATAGGGGTTCCGTCGGGTTTCACTATTTTCTGCATGCAGTCTTTATATCCCTCCGGATATGCTTCTTTGAACAATTCTTTCAATTCTTCTGTCAAGTTCTCATTGCTGATTATCAGCTTCTTTTTACGATTTTCGTGTCTTTTCATTACCTATTATTTTTTTGCAATGTTAGTAAGATTCTTTGAATGCTACAAGTTTTTTCTAGTTATTTTTATTATTTTCGTTACAATAGTTTTATTATCAAGCTATTACTAATCATTATCTACTTTCAAGTTGTAAAGCACAAATTTTTGTCGATCTACAGTATTTGCACCCATGTAAAACCTCAACACTTCGCTCGAGGGAAAGTCCTTGTTTAGAATCACAGGATCTAGCCTCATGTCCTTTCCAATGAAGTTCCTAAACTCGTCGGGCGATATTTCTCCTAGCCCTTTAAAGCGTGTTATCTCGGCATTGGATATTGTGTTTATAGCTTCCACTCGCTCCTCTTCGGTGTAGCAATATTTTGTTTTTTGTTTATTGCGAACACGGAATAGAGGCGTTTGGAGAATGTACACATGCCCCATCTTCACCAAGTCGGGGTAAAACTGCAAAAAGAATGTGAGCAACAGCATTCTGATGTGCATACCATCCACATCGGCATCGGTTGCTATCACTATATTATTGTATCGCAAGTTTTCCAAACCATCATCAATGTTCAACGCACTATGAAGCAAGTTGTATTCTTGGTTTTTAAACACCTTTACTAGCTCTTTGTTGTAGCTGTTGAACGGCTTACCACGCAAACTAAACACAGCCTGAGTGTTCACATCTCTCGATTTGGTGATGGACCCACTAGCCGAATCCCCTTCTGTTATAAACAGTGTGGTTGCTAGTCGCAACTCATGATTGGTGTTGTAATGCACCCTACAGTCGCGGAGCTTTCTATTGTTCAAGCTTGCCTTTTTATTTGCATCCTTGGTCAGCTTCTTTATGCCTGCTATGTCCTTACGTTCTTTTTCCGATTGTATTATCTTGGCTTGCAAGGCTTCCGCCGTTTCCACATTAATGTGCAAATAATTATCCAAGTTCCTACCCACTATGTCGTTTATGTAGTTCCTTACCGTAGGGCTGTTGTTAGGTTTTCCATCACGGCTAGGCTCCATATAGGTGGAACTAAAGTTGGTCTTAGTCTGGTTCTTAAACTCAGGGTCTTGCACCCTTATACTCAACGCACACATTATGCTTTGCCTTATATCGGCAGGGTCATATTCTTTTTTATAGAACTCTCTTATAGTCTTTACAATAGCCTCTCTAAAAGCTGCTTGGTGTGTACCACCATCAGGTGTATACTGCCCGTTCACAAAAGAGTAGTACTCCTCTTTGGAATATTGGTTTTCCACGTGAGTGAACGCCACATCAAAATCGCCCTCCTGAATGTGGATTATGGGGTAAAGGCGTTCGCCCTCCATGTTGTTTTCTAGCAAGTCCACCAATCCATTTTTGGAGTAGTAGCGTTGACCATTGTAGCGGAGCGTAAGCCCATGATTCAAGTAGGCATAGTTCCAAATAGATTTCTCTATATAATTATTTATAAAGTGGTACGAGCCAAAGCATTTAGCATCTGGCACAAACTCCACTAATGTTCCGTTCTCTTCAGTAGATGGCATAACATCCGATTCTGATATAAGTTTACCTTCCGAAAACTCCGCTATCTTCGTTTGCCCATCTCTCACCGCCTGAACTTTGAAGTACGACGAAAGAGCGTTTACCGCCTTCGTTCCCACACCATTCAGCCCTATGGATTTTTGGAACACCTTATTGTCGTACTTACCACCGGTGTTCAGCCTCGACACGGCAGTAACCAAACTACCAAAAGGAATACCCCTACCATAGTCGCGAATACGAACCTTCTTTTCTGCAAAATCTACGTTCACCTCTATGGTTTTGCCATAACCCATTGTAAACTCATCGATGGCGTTATCTATTACCTCCTTTATCAAAACATATATACCATCATCATGCGACGAACCATCGCCTAGCTTCCCTATATACATAGTAGGACGCAGACGCAAATGCTCCATATCTTCCAAATGAATAATGGCACTTTCATCATAATTGTTTTTTTGTACAGATTCCAATTCTTCCATAACGAGCTAATATTATTGAGTGTTCGTATTTATTACAGAAATAATTCAGCGTGCAAAGTTACGTAATAAATACAACTATATTACACTTCAAAGGAAAATATTTTTTCAACAATTCTTTTTTGAAAACTTTACAGCCTCTGAAAACATAATTTACACCGAACTCTTGGCAAAGCTTTTCAGAAGAAAACATCTTCCCCTACTTGCTTCCCCTTAGAATGACACTAGCCTATTAAAGCAACACTTTCTCATAAAAAATACATCCATCAACACGCCTCAACACTAGAAAACCTAGCAGAAACACTCCAACCTCTACCCTGCCATACATCTCTTGAAAGTTTTCAAATATTCCTTCATACATACTCTATGCCAAACACCTATCAATATTCATCGACGGTATTCATGCATGATAAACGAAATGCAGCCTCACGAGGAAATGTTAAAGAAAATCTTCAATAGTTAAAAGCAATTCCCACTACCCATATTCCGCAGGGGATATAAGTCAATTTCCATCGGGAGAAAAATATACTTTCATCGGGAGGAAGATATATCTTCATCCCGATGAAACCCGGGTTTCATTGCCATCTTACCCTATCATCATCCACTTAAAACCCGGGTTTGCTCCAAAAGAAAGATAACCACACTTCTAACACAAAAGACACCCATGATTATCAAACACTTATACAATAACTCTTCTACACTTAAATATCCAGCAGACTGATATAAAATTCAGCTTTCGGCATGTTAAATTCGACATTATTAATATTTCGAAGATTTAGCATTATTATTAAGGCAACTTCTAAAAATTCCACGTTCTAAGAAATATTATCATGAAATAAAAGAACTTTTGTGTGCGTTGACTTCGCCGATGTTGCTATCGCTCGAAAAAGCTAATGCTGATACATTGCTCTTTCGAGCGTGTGCAACATCGACGAAGTCAGTATTCCGTAAATCAGTCGCAAAGCAATTTTTAGAAGTTGCCTTAAGTCTACAAACAACACTTTTCGTCCTACATAACAAGGCACCAGCCCGAAGCCCTCCTTCCTCAGATATTATACTATTATATGTAGGAGAAACGGGAAATAGATAAAAGAAAAAGCAGTATAGCATCGGAAAATCAGCTTTTCAAGATTACTTTTTATAAAAAAGGTGTATCTTTGCAAAATGTTTCGGGAGTTGGGATTTTGATGTATATAATTTACATTCAGAGCAATAACCGTTATATACACCATTCCACACTGCTCGATATTAAACAACAAACAAACCACTATACAACAAATAAACAAACAAAACAAACTGATATGAGTTTTATATCTACAAAAAATTTGAAAGGCGATATATTTGGAGGTATTACCGCCGGTATTGTAGCCTTGCCGCTTGCATTGGCATTCGGTATTCAAGCATTTGGAGGCATCAACGACCCCTCAGCAAGTTCCATAGGAGCATTGGCAGGATTGGTTGGAGCCACAATGTTGGGATTCTTTGCTGCTCTTTTTGGTGGCACTCACTCTCAAATAAGCGGACCTACAGGTCCAATGACCGTAATTACAGCCACATTAGTGTCGGGTGTGTGGGCAGCTTCGGCTACGCCTAGCATTTCGGAAGTACTCATTTCCATGTCGCTAGCCGGTGTATTCTGCGGAGTGTTCCAAATACTATTTGGAGTTATAAAGATCGGTAAATATGTACGTTACATCCCCTACCCTGTTCTTTCGGGCTTCATGAGCGGTATTGGTATCATCATCATCTTGCAACAAATTTATCCACTTTTCGGGCTAAAATCGCCTGTGCTTGTGGTGGATATGCTAACCCAACTACCTAGCAGAATTCAAGAAGGCATAAACTTCTCGGCCCTATTGCTTGGTTTAGGAACAATCGCTATCATATACCTTTTCCCACTAATAACCAAGAAAGTACCATCTACACTTGTGGCACTTATAGTGGTAAGTGTGGTATCATTATTCATTGATTTTCCATCTCGCCTCACCATCGGCGAAATACCATCGGGCTTCCCTATGCCATTCTTTGCCAAAGAGGGCATCGAACTAGCCGGTATCGACTGGGTTACAGTGCTTAAAGCTGCTGCTATTCCAGGGCTTACACTTGCCGGACTTGGCTCCATCGACACATTGCTTACATCGGTAGTAGCCGACAACATAACTAAAACCAAACACAACAGCAACAAGGAGTTAATCGGTCAAGGTATTGGTAACATAGCCGCTGGTCTTTTCTGCGGTATATCCGGAGCCGGTGCAACTATGCGTACTGTAGTAAACGTAAAAAGCGGTGGACGCACCCAACTTTCGGGAATGATACACTCTCTACTTCTTTTGGCTATACTATTAGGACTAGGCAGCTTGGTGAAATACGTGCCACTATCTGTTCTTGCAGGTATACTTATCACTGTAGGTTGGGGCATTATAGATTTCAAAGGCTTCAAAGACCTATTTAAAATACCACGTGCCGACGCAGTGGTGTTGGTATCGGTTCTTATCCTTACGGTATTTGTAGACTTGCTCATCGCTGTAGGTATAGGCATGGTAATAGCCTGTGTACTATTTATGAAACGAGCCGGCGACTTGGTAGAAGAAAGCTACCAATCGGGCGAAATCACCAACTTCGACAAAGAATCGCCATGGGGCGACGAACACGGAATACCCGAAGAAATACGCCATCAAATATACATCCAACGCTTGAATGGTCCTATCTTCTTTGGCTCCATCACACGCTTCCAAGAAGTTATGCACGACGTTCCCGACGATGTAAAAATCGTTATCATCCGAATGAGACTAGTGTCTTTCATGGACCAATCGGGACTTTATGCCATGGAAACAGCCATCAAAGACTTGCAAGCTAAGGGCGTAACAGTGCTTATGACTATAATTCAGCCACAACCCTTGTATATGCTTAAAAACATGAACCTTATACCCGAAGTAGTGCCAGAAGAAAACACATTCAAAACATTTGAAGAATGTACAGTATTCTTGAAGAATTACTTTGAGAAAAAATAGGCGACGAAATATTTGATATATAAGTCATTATACATAGATAACGAATTAAATTATACGATTTCGACAGTTATTCAAGAAAAAAAGCGTAACTTCGTAGAACGAAATAAAACACGAAAATAATATAAAACACGAATTATGAACAATATAGATTGGAAAAACCTTCCATTCGGTTACATTAAAACAGATTACAACGTACGTTGTTATTACCGCGATGGAAAATGGGGACAAATAGAAACATCTTCATCAGAAGAAATATCTATTCACATGGCAGCAACTTGCTTGCACTATGGCCAAGAAGCATTCGAAGGCTTGAAAGCATTCCGTTGCAAAGATGGTAAGATCCGTATCTTCCGTTTGGAAGAAAATGCAGCTCGCTTGCAAAGCACTTGTCGCGGTATCATGATGCCAGAATTACCTACAGATTTGTTCCGCGAAATGTGTATCAAAGTTATCAAAATGAACGAAAGATTCCTTCCTCCTTACGGCGAAGGTGCTTCTTTATACTTGCGTCCATTATTGATAGGTACAGGAGCTCAAGTAGGTGTAAAACCTGCAAACGAATATTTATTCATGATATTTGTAACTCCAGTAGGACCATACTTTAAAGGTGGTTTCATGGCAAACCCATACGTAGTAACTCGTAAATACGACCGCTCTGCACCTCTAGGAACAGGTGTTTACAAAGTGGGTGGTAACTACGCTGCTAGCTTGCGTGCTCACACTGAAGCATGTGCTGGTGGTCAATACGCTTGCGAATTCTACTTAGACGCTAAAGAAAAGAAATACATCGACGAAGCTGGTGCTGCTAACTTCTTTGGTATCAAAGATGATACATACATCACTCCAGAATCTACTTCTATTCTTCCTTCTATCACCAATAAGAGCTTGATGCAATTGGCTCAAGATATGGGAATGAAAGTAGAACGTCGTCCTATAGCTATAGAAGAACTAGAATCGTTCCAAGAAGCTGGTGCTTGCGGTACTGCTGCTGTTATCAGCCCTATTGAACGCGTTGACGACCCAGATATGGGAAAATCTTACAACTTCGGTAAAGAACCAGGTCCATGGTCTAAGAAACTTTACGAACGTCTTCGTGGTATCCAACTTGGCGAATGCGAAGATACTCACAACTGGAACACTGTTATTGACTAATACATTGTTGCAATTATATAAAAAGAGGAATGCCTTTTGGCACTCCTCTTTTATTTTATATCTCTATATAAAAACGAATATCATATACAAAGATAACGCTCTATTCCACTGCATTATTCTCCGTTCTAACTTTTAGATACTTTTTGCCATAATACATCACTGCTAAGCCAGCCATAAGGGTCAAAGTGATAATCACTACTTCTATTATCACTGAAGGATACTCCATAGGATTATTCATCTCTTCAACACCCATAAAGACAGTCATAACAACAACGGATGCATTATTCATAAAATGCACTAATATTGAAGCCCAAATACTCTTAGTAAAATAGAATATATAACCCAACAATATACCCATAATGAATCGTGGAATAAAGTTAAACAAG
>JAFZEK010000108.1 GCA_017560705.1 Bacteroidales bacterium
ACTATTAGAAAGAATAAATATGATTATGAATAAGAAGAAACTAATTTTCGGAGCATTGTTCACATGCCTACTAACCATGTCCGTAAATGCACAAAAGAACAATGGAGTATTAATAGATGAGATAGTTGCCGTAGTGGGCAAAAACATTATCAAGCTTTCCGATGTGGAAAACAACTACGCACAAATGCGAGTTCAAAGTGGCAATACCAATGCTTTTGCCAACCGCTGTGGAGTGCTTGAAAGCCTGCTACTACAAAAACTATTACTACACAAAGCAGCTATCGACAGTATAGAAATCCCAAAACAATACGTAGAATCGGAAGTAGACCGTCAGCTAAAGATGCATTTGAAATACTACGGTTCTAAAGAAAACTTCGAACGCGAAGCAGGCCAAAAATATGACGACATTAAGCAGATATACACTCAAATGATGGAAGACTACTTCTTGGCACAACAAGTGGAAAGTAGCATAGTAGAAAATGTAAAAATAACTCCACGCGAAGTGACCGAGTACTTCAACAGCATACCTGCCGACAGCCTACCTATGATAGATGCCGAATACGAAGTGTCCGAAATAGTGATAAACCCCAAAGCCAACGAAGCCGAACGCGACAGAGTGAGACTAGAACTCAACAAACTACGCGAAAGAGTGCTAAAAGGTGATAAATTCACTACCTTAGCCATGCTGTATTCCGAAGACGAAGGCACTGCAAGAAAAGGAGGCGAACTAGGATTCTTCTCACGTGGCGAAATGGTAGGCGAATTTGAAGCTGCCGCCTTTGCTCTAAAGCCGGGCGAAGTGTCGCCGGTGATAGAAACAAAATACGGTTTCCACATCATACAATTGATAGAAAGAAAAGGCAATATGATCAATGCACGCCACATACTGCTATCGGCAAAAGCAACACCCGAAGACCTAGTAGCAGCCAATGTGAAGCTCGACAGCATACTTGCAGAAATACGAAACGGAAGAATAACATTTGAAGATGCCGCTCGTAATTTTTCCGACAGCCAAAACAAAACCGAAGGAGGCATAGTAGCCAATCCACAAACCGGAAACAACCGCTTCTCGGTTGAAATATTGAGACAGCTATTCCCTGGAACAAACATCGAAAGAATGTCGGAAGGTGAAATATCCAACATTATACCGGGAAAGAACGAGCTAAACCAAAACATTTACCGCATCATACGCCTTACTAAGGTTATACACTCTCACAAAGCCAATTTGGTCGAAGATTATGACAAGATTTATAACATAGCCTTGCAAAACGCCAAAAGCAATAAACTTGCCGACTGGGCAAACAAAATGATAAAGAACAGCTATGTAAAAATCAACGACGAATACAAAGATTGTAATTTTAATTTGAATTGGTTGAAAAAATAAGTGTTATGAATACAGTTTCAGATAGTGCAGTTATAGACAGTTTGGTAAACAAGTATCACGAACTAAAGAAAGAGATAGGCAAAGTCATTATAGGACAAGACAAGGTTGTAGACAGCTTGCTCATTTCCATATTCACAGGCGGGCATTGTTTGCTAGTGGGTGTGCCGGGATTGGCAAAAACGCTGATGGTAAACACCCTATCCAAAGCACTAGGATTGGAATATAGCCGCATACAATTCACACCGGACCTTATGCCGTCGGATATTATTGGCTCCGAAATATTGGACGAAGACCGCAAGTTTAAATTTGTGAAAGGGTCCGTATTTGCCAATATCGTTCTTGCCGACGAGATAAACCGTACTCCGCCAAAAACACAGGCTGCACTGCTCGAAGCCATGCAAGAAAAATCCGTAACAGTGGCCGGAACATCCTACAAGCTGAACGAGCCTTTCTTCGTGTTGGCTACTCAAAACCCAATAGAACAAGAAGGTACATATCCCCTACCCGAAGCACAATTAGATAGGTTTATGTTCAATGTCAAGTTGGGGTATCCTACATTCGAAGAAGAATTGGAAATCGTGAAATCCACCACCATAGGCAAAACTGAAGATATAAAAGTTATTATCACCGCCGAAGAAATTCTGAACTTCCAACGAGTGATAAAAAAACTTCCCGTACCCGACAATGTATACAAGTATGCAGTAGGCGTTGTAAGCAAAACCAGAGTAGGCGAAGCCGATGCACACCCCTACGCAAAAAAATACATTTCGTGGGGAGCAGGTCCTAGAGCTTCGCAATATCTTATAATGGGCGCTAAAACCCATGCAGCTTTGGCTGGAAAATATTCGCCAGACATCGAAGACGTGAAGGCTGTAGCTACCGAAGTACTACGACACAGGGTGGTAAGAAACTATTATGCCGAAGCCGAAGGAATTTCTACCGACACCATTATTGCCGAATTACTAAAAGACTAGTGTTTTTTTTCATTCATCCGATAAAACAACCCATTATTTATATATGAACAAGAAGATTCTATTGACAGTGATGAGTGTGCTTTGCGTGATTCTTTTGCACGCACAAAGTGCCATATACATACCTAATGCCAAAAGCATAAAACCCAACCCCGAAACAGGGTTACTAGAACCCGACAACCTAGTGCTATTGCTAGATTATCCAAAAGACGAAGCTACATATACCATAAAAGATATAGATTTGCTAGACTCCGTCTACCGAATTGCTTTTTCTATGCTAAGTCCTAAGATGTACACCTTTGTTATAGAAGGTTATGGCTCGGCCGAAGAACAAGAGATCGTAAAAGAACGAGTAGAAGGAGTGCACAGCTATTTCGCTAGTCGCTGCAATGCACAGTTTATGGTTCGCATAGCTCCTAATCCTATAAAATCATCGTGTCGTGGCGACTCTATAGAGATTGTGCGATATGAAGTACCCACCGATTTAAAATTCTACGACATCGAAGAGCTGCCCAAAAGCAAACAAACTTTCAATAAAATACCTTTAAATGGAAAAGTGAAAGTAACCGTTAACAACAATCCGAAAGCATGTATTGGCGACTTTGAAGGTTGCTATATCCCTAGCCGAGACTCCATAATACGCTCCTACTATTCTTCGGTGACGCTATCCAAAGGGTCGCTATTGAGAGTGGAAAATACCAAAGCCAGATGTCCTAACGACATAGAATTTGCAATAGAAGAACACCTTAACTACCGTGAAATACTAGACAACTTTTTCCTAGTGCCTCACAAACGCCAAATTATAGTGCAAACAGGCTTCATCGTTCTACATAGCAACTACAAAAGAGAATGGGACGAATGCTCTCAAAATCTACCCGATTCTATTTTCGTAACATTCCCTGTTACTCAAGAGCAGCTAGAAAGCAAGATAAAAATATATGCAAAAAAATATAGCGACAAGGGTGTGGAATACAAAAGTATACCTACAAGAAAACTTCCCTCTAAGGTGTCGTTGAGCATACAAGCAAAAATTAATCCTACACAGATAGACACCGTATTCCTAGGCAAACGCATTGCCGAAGAAGAGATTGAAGACTACTTCTACCGCGTAAAAACCGACGCTGAAAGCGGAACTATAACCATAGGCGACAAACACTACAAAGCTTTTAAAATAGATAAAAGCGGAAACTACGAGCTAAAGAAACGCATGAAAGCCCTATTCCGAATGGAAACGGATGCTGAAACTGAAGAAATAGAAGAAGAAACTAAGATAGATAAAAAATATGCCGACGATGAAATCATCGAATAACGTCGGAGAAAAACAATAAATACATTTTTCGAGATGGCTAATTATTTACAGTCAAACGTAACCAAAGTTACTACTCATGTTTTGCAAAACATGAAACAAAGCGGAGAAAAGATAGCAATGCTCACAGCCTACGACTATTCCATGGCTCGCTTGCTCGATGATACAAAGATAGACATAGTACTAGTAGGCGATTCGGCTGCCAATGTAATGGCCGGCTACAACACTACCCTACCTATCACCCTCAACGAAATGATATATCACGGTGCATCGGTGGTAAGAGCCATAAAGCGTGCATTGGTAGTGGTGGATTTGCCTTTCGGCACCTATCAGGGCAACTCCAAAGAAGCCCTAGCTTCGGCCATAAGAATAATGAAAGAAACAGGTGCCGACGCTGTTAAACTAGAAGGAGGTATAGAAATATTAGAATCCATAAACCGTATACTTACCGCAGGAATACCCGTAATGGGACACCTTGGACTTACACCTCAATCCATAAACAAGTTTGGAACATACACTGTAAGAGCCACCGAAGAAGCCGAAGCCAAACGCCTTATAGAAGACGCTCATATACTGGAAAAAGCAGGCTGCTTTGCTCTAGTGCTAGAAAAGATTCCTGCCAAACTAGCTGAGCAAGTGACCAAAGAAATAAAAATACCTACTATAGGCATCGGAGCCGGAAGCAAAGTAGATGGGCAAGTGCTTGTTCTTCATGATATGCTTGGTATAACACAACAATTCTCGCCAAGATTTTTGCGTAGGTATCACTCCATTGGCGAAGAAATAACAAACGCCGTAAAACAATATATTTCCGACGTAAAATCCATGGACTTCCCTAACGAAAAAGAACAATATTAATATATCACCTAATTATTAC
>JAFZEK010000109.1 GCA_017560705.1 Bacteroidales bacterium
ATGACTATACAAAGCAAAATTTACCGTATACACAAGGTGTTGGTTTAAAATATACTCACAGTTTTGATACTTGGAAAAACTTTTTTGGTAAGAAAAAAATGTTGATGAATAAGAACAGTAATTCTAAAATTAATGCAAAGACAAAAGAAAAGACAAAAGAAAAGACTAATGGCACCAAACGATAAAGCTCAGAAAATATTAGTTATAAGATTTAGTTCTATAGGCGATATTGTTCTTACTTCACCAGTGGTGAGATGTTTGAAAGAGCAATTGCCCAATGCTTCTGTACATTATCTAACCAAGAAAGCTAATAATCAAATATTAGAACACAATCCATATATAGATAAAATCCATATACTTAATGATTCGCTAATCGCCACAATAGAAGAACTTAGAAAAGAAAATTTCGATTATGTGGTGGATTTGCATAAGAATTTGCGTTCAGGAATGGTGAAACTTTTGTTGTGTAAGCCTAGTAGGAGTTTCCCAAAACTGAATTTAAGAAAATGGTTTTATGTAAAAACTAAAAACAAAAATCTAATGCCCAATGTGCATATAGTAGATAGATATTTCGAGGCAACGAAAAGATTAAACATTGTCAACGATAATAGAGGGTTAGATTTTTTTATTTCGGAAGGAAATAGTTCAAATACTGTTATTTCAAATAATTATGTGGTTATTGTATGTGGAGCAAAACATGCTACGAAACAAATTCCACCCCCAAAAAT
The DNA here is from genome assembly GCA_017560705.1 of Bacteroidales bacterium. Taxonomy (GTDB): domain Bacteria; phylum Bacteroidota; class Bacteroidia; order Bacteroidales; family P3; genus HGM05376. Next base: position 729 of record JAFZEK010000109.1, read on the forward strand.
AGAATATCTTATAAAAAATATCAAGGGATGCATAGTGTTGTTGGGCGATAAATCTGATGCAAAAAGGTTGGATAAATGGGAATTTGATAAGTATTCAAATGTATTGAATCTTTGTGGTAAATGTTCATTGTCTCAGTCTGCGTTATATGTAAAAGAGGCTAGCTTGGTCATAACTCCAGATACTGGACTAATGCATATATCAGCTGCATATAAGAAAAATATTATAGTAGTGTGGGGAAATACTACTCCTGAACTTGGAATGTATCCATATATCCCAAAAGGAGAAAGTAGTTTTATAAATATGGAAGTGAAAGATTTAAGATGTAGACCTTGCAGTAAATTGGGTTATGAGGAATGTCCGAAACGTAATTTTGCATGTATGGAGTCTATAGATTGGGATGCTATTGTAGACGAAACTAATAAAGGCAACTTTTAAAAATTCCACGTTCTGAAACTATCTAAAGCATTATTTAAAAGAACTTTTGCGTGCTTTGCGTTTTTTTACCGAGATCTTTCTATCTCTTTTTCAATCGCATAGCCGCTATGATGGTTCAAAAGAAAGTAGAAATCTTTCTAGTAAAATTCCATAAATCACAGGCAAAGCAATTTTTAGAAGTTGCTTAAATATATATCAGGAAACGTAAATTAGAACTATTGAATTTATGTTTCCTGAGTTTTTTCTATATATAATAGCATGAAATAAAGGTGTTTCTTTTGTTATATATCCATTCGATATGGCATTATTTTAAACATGAAAGAAAGAAGCAATAACCTTAAAATGAAAAAGTCTGATTTTGAAAAATATACTTCGGCATTTACCTTATCTGATATGGAAATCTTTGTTTTTCCAGAGCTTATGTATTCATTAGTTCTTGCCAATATTATGTCTCCTATAATATGGAAATGGAGGGACGATGATTGGTTTAAGGGAATGGAAAATAAATCTTTTAATTATAAGGTGAACAGGGTAAAGCAATTCATAATGGAACGTACTAGGTTCAATTTGGATTTGGATACATGGGGACTGACGACGAAAGAGAGAGAGTTGGCTCGATTTAAAGATTTTATAGATATTGAAATACTGAAAAAGTCAAATGCTTTGTTTGGTTACGAGGGTGATAAGTATTATTTTTCTTTAGATATACGCAAGCATTTCGGGTTGGATAAATATTCTTCGGAAACTATACCTTATTGGAAAACAGAGACAGTAGAAGCTATGATGGCTTTTAAATTAAAAAAAGATTATGGTATGGCTGCTGGTGAATGTGTTTCTTTTTCAGCGTTGTATGTGGCGGCATTGTTTATAATAGCCAAAGTGCCGTTGGAGAAAATATTTCTTTTGGCTACTCCTTTGCATTCCCAAAATTTTATCGCTGAAAACGAAGGACTATTTACAAATAATAGGCGAATTGTAACGAAAAAGATGTGGTACAATGGTACTGAAATTTCGGCCAAAGCAAGGCGTGCTATAGAAAATGAAAGGGTTACTATAGTTTCCAATATATCTGGTTATATACATTTTTTGTATTCTACAGCAACTATAAATCCTGATGCTTATGAAAATTTTTCCATCCTTTTGAAGGAATTTCTTGCCATTGATATTTCTTTTGAGATTCTTTCTAACTGTTTAAGATACCGAACAAAATATTGGACGATATTCCAATACAAGTGTACGATTAATGGGATGGTATACTATATCAATATGGAGGACATATTTGAAGCTGAAGCAATATCGAAAAATTCTTTTTCCAATGAAAGTAGGAATGCTTTGTTGCTGGAAATGAGTCATAATGTATTCCATAATATGCCATCTGATAACAGGATAGAGATTAATTTTCTAGAACAATATATGATTGGCAATGCAAGAACTTTGGACGAAATAAAAGCCTTCTTGAAAGGTAAAATGCCAATGTATAGTTCTGATATTTCTTGCTTTATAGAGGATTTGAGAACCTTTGTATGTGTAAATCCGAAGTTGCCTAATGCAAATAAGAACTATATGGATGATTATCCTTTACGAATTACAACGGATATGTCTAGAAATCAGATAATAGATTATTTGAAAGAGGTTAGATGTAAAAGTACTGTTGCCGATTGTGCATTTTATGCCTATAGGGATGTAAATACTATTGATTGGCAGCCATTTTTAAGAGCAGCGTGGGATAGAAATCCAGTGTCGGTGAAGGCTTTAGAAAGTATGTCTGCTTCAATGCTTTATGAAGTATTGAAGCAGATGAACGATGTTTCAATATATTCCGAAGATAGGTTGGCTTTGCCCGATGAGGCTTGGAATTTTGGTACAGCCGATGGAATAGAAAAAGCATTATTAATGGCAAATGTACTTATAAATGCTTTAAAAATAGAGAATTTGGAAATATATGTGTGTGTGGATAATGTGGTTCTTAAAGTTTCTTTGAACGAAGAATATACTTTTAAAACTAAGAAAAAAATAAATTCCACTAGGCTAGTTTATTCTGCTAAGGATTGGAAAAAATATATTGAATAATAGTATTTTCATATTATATGCTGAAAAATCGGTATGGTGGCTTTATGCTTTCAAAGCAAGGTTGGTGTAATGATACATCAGCCTTGCTTTGTTTATATGCTTTTTTTGACGAAGTTTTTTTAATGTTATCATTTGTAAGTATTTGATATTAATTTGGGCAATTTCTAGAAGTTGCTTATAATTGTATAATGTTAAACGGAAAATAGAATAGTTAAATGAACTTCTCTGTATATTGATGAAATGGCGAAATATCCATAGTTTTATCTGCTGAGTATGGTTTTTGCCACACGTAGTAATGATACTTACATCACGTGGAAGCCATACTTTGGTCGTGATAAGACCCGGGTTTCATCACGATAATGCTATACTTTCATCATGTAGAGACCCGGGTTTGCTCAAAATGTTACTATATAATGATTTTGAAGAATATAACTACTCCTGATTATCAGTTGTTTATTTTGATAACTCATCTAGGTTGCGATATATGGTCATCTGTATGTGAAAATGGAAAAATACGCTATTCTGCGTGTTAAATGTAGCCTTGTTAATATATTGAATATTTAGCATTATTGTTAATG
>JAFZEK010000110.1 GCA_017560705.1 Bacteroidales bacterium
ACTGAACATCATTGCCCAAAAAGAAATAAGCTATTACTGATGCTGTGATGGATGAGATAAGCAATGGTATAGCTGCAGTCATTGTCAAATCGAACATAAGCACCTCCAACACAAATAGTATACCTGCAATGGGGGCTTTAAATATACCTGCTATAGCTCCTGCTGCTCCACAACCCAACAGCAGCACCACACTTTTAGTATTGAGGTGAAAAAAACGCCCTATATTACTTCCTATAGCACTACCTGTTGTAGCAATAGGGGCTTCAAGTCCAACCGAACCACCAAATGCTACTGTAAACGTTGATGCTATAAGACTACTATAAGTGTTATGAAATGGTATTTTACCTTTTTTGCGAGATATGGAATACAATATATGAGGTATACCATGTCCAATGTTTCCCTTCACAAAGTATTTTAAAAACAACACTGTAAGCAAGATACCTATAGAGGGATAAATCAACATTAGAATGTTTCCTTCTATGAAATTACTCCATTTTGCATTGGTAATAAGCAAATATGTGTCGTGAACCAAGTTCTTCAGAATCACTGCTGCAAGTCCCGACAAAACTCCCACCACAACGCTAAGTATTATTACAAACTTGCGTTCAGGAATATTTCTAAGTCTCCACTTCAAAAAGTTTTTCTTTATGTCTCGAACCTTTTTCTTATACATAACACTTTTATCCTCCATACAATTAAAAAAAAGTATGTATTTTAACCTATTCCGTTATTATTACCTATATTAATTATTATCTATCTCCAAAAAAAAGAAAACCAATTATTTCTCTAAAAAAAAGAGGAAATCGAGCAGAAATCCTCTTTTTTTTCTATCTACATTTCTATTTCTTCACCTTCTTTATTTAAGAATTTATACTCCAATAAGTTGTAAGACTCCATTGGTTTCACTTTCACCCATTTTTTGTAGGTTAAGAACCATTTCAGTCGTTTGGAGTAAATACCCTTGGTAAGATAAGCATAAATATAAGGGTGTGTTACCAAGGTAAGTTTTTGTTCGTTCTGAACGGTCAATAAATATTTTAAGTTAGCCTCTATATCATCTACTATTGTAAGACTTGACTTTATAGTTCCAGTACCATCGCACAACGGACACTTTTCTTGCACATCAATAGCCACCACTGGTCTTACACGTTGCCTTGTTATTTGTATAAGTCCAAATTTGCTTGGGGGCAAAATAGTGTGTCGTGCTTTATCTTTAGCCATCTCTTCCACCATTTTGTCATACAATTGCTTGCGGTGAGCAGGCTGTGTCATGTCTATGAAGTCCACTATTATTATACCACCCATATCTCGCAAACGAAGCTGACGTGCTATCTCAACAGCCGATTCCAAGTTCACTTGCAATGCTGTATCTTCCTGTCCTTCACCTGCTTTTACATGGTTACCACTGTTCACATCTATAACATGTAATGCTTCAGTGTGTTCTATTATTAAGTATACTCCTGAACGTATAGACACTATTCGTCCAAATGAGCTACGTATTTGCTTTTGAATACCAAACTGCTCAAAAATAGGAGTATTCATTTTATAGTGCTTCACTATGTCGGCTTTTTCAGGTGCTATAGTTTTCACATAACCCTTCACCTCGTTATACATATCCACGTTATCAACATAGATATTATTAAAATCATCCGTAAGGACATCCCTTAGAAGCACCGAGGTTTTATTAAGTTCCGACACCAATTTTTGAGGAAATGTAGCCTTCTTCAAATTATCTGTCATGGTTTTCCACGACTCTATCAACGAACGCAAATCGGAGTCAAGCTCCACTACACTTCTACCCTCTGCATTGGTTCTTACTATGATACCAAAATTTTGTGGACGTATGCTTTGTATCAGTCTTCTCAAGCGGTTTCGTTCCTCTACTCCCTTTATCTTTTGAGAGATAGATATTCTATTTGAAAATGGAACTAACACCAAATAGTGTCCCGCAAAAGATATATCCGAACTCAGCTTCGGTCCTTTTGTAGATATAGGCTCTTTGACTATTTGTACCAATATATATTGTCCACCTTTCAGAACATTGGATATTTTCCCAGTTTTGTCGATAGTGGGTTCTACCTTGAAGTTTTGCAGTGTACGAGCATTTGGGTCTCCATTCATCGCTTGCTTCATATATTTTGTCACCGACAAATAATTCTGTCCCAAATCCAAATAATGCAAAAATGCATCTTTCTCATTTGCAACATCAACAAACGCAGCGTTCAATCCAGGCATTATCTTCTTCACCTTGCCCAAATATACATCCCCCACTACGTGCTGATGATTTTTCTTCTCCTTGTGTAGTTCCACCAGTTGTTTATCCTCAACCAACGCTATTTCAACTTCCTGTTCCGACGACGATATTATTAAATCCTTATTCATTGTGGACTGTTCTTTTAATGTTGTTGGATTTTCTACGCTTTTCTCGAAATCATTTCTTTATCTCGAAAAAAACTATAAATCAAAAAAACTACTACACGCTTCATCCTTTGGCAGAAAAAAGCAAAATACAAATATACACATATACATATATCATCGGCTTTTTTCCCTACTCTGCCAATCTCTCATTCTTTTATCTAATCTCTATTACAAAGAGAGAACAGCTTCACATCTTTTCAAAAAAAAACGCCTTCTCTTTCAGTTGTTTCGGTCAGTTTTTTTTCATCCTTTCACCTCTCTATATCTTTTTGGGGCAACCTAAGCCCTAAGTAAAAGAGTGAAAAAAATATACATATCTTCCATCAAGAAAGAGCAACACTCCGTTTTTTTTCACACATTTGAATGAAAAGAAAACATCAAAAAAAAGCCTGTTATATCCTTTTTCTTTTCTTCTA
>JAFZEK010000111.1 GCA_017560705.1 Bacteroidales bacterium
CTGGCACTATTTCATCCTACGATTATATGGATGGCTTGCAGTTGGATTATACCAATAAGTCGCTGATTATAGGTTTGGTAAAGGGCTTTGTGTACAGTTTTATAATCTCGTCAGTGTCCTCCTTTAGGGGCTATACGGTAAAGGGCGGAGCTTTGGAAGTGGGGCGTGCTAGCACCCGTGCAGTGGTGGAAAGCTGTATTACTCTTATTATTGCTAATCTGATAATAACCAATTTGTTGCTATGATTCAAATAAAGAATATATATAAATCTTTTTCGGGTAAAGAGGTGCTGAATAATATTTCGGCCACTTTTGAATCGGGGAAAACCAATTTGACTATAGGTCGCAGTGGCAGCGGAAAAACGGTGCTTATGAAATGTATGGTAGGGCTTGAGACGATAAATTCGGGACAGATTCTTTTCGACGGAAAGGATATGACCTCAATGAGTAAAAAAGAACGCCATTTGCTACGTGAAAAAATAGGAATGGTGTTTCAAAATGGGGCTCTTTTTGATTCGATGAATGTGGCTGATAATGTGCGTTTTCCGCTTCGGATGTTTTGCCGAATGACTGCTGCTGAAATGGATAAGAGGGTTGATTTTTGTTTGGATAGAGTGAATATGAAAAATGTACATTCCCTCACTACCTCCGAGTTGAGCGGTGGAATGCGGAAGCGTGTGGCCATTGCTCGTGCTATTGTTACTAATCCGATGTACCTATTTTGTGACGAGCCAAACAGCGGATTAGACCCTCAAACGTCTATTGTGATAGATAGTTTGATAAAGGAAATAACTGAAGAATACAATATTACCACTATTGTGAACACTCACGATATGAACTCGGTAATGGGTATTGGTGACCATATTATTTTCATATATAACGGAAATTTGTGGTGGGAAGGTAACCGACATAATATAACCAAAACCACAAATCCCGAATTGAATGATTTTATGTTTAATAACGAGCTGACTAAGCTGCTAAAGGCTTCGGCTTTAGATTAAAAACAGACTGAAATGAGTAAAACAAAAGATGAAATAGTAAAAGACTGGCTTCCACGCTATACGGGTATGCAGATAGATGAATTTGGCGAATATATATTGCTCACAAATTTTGGGCATTATTTGAAGCTGTTTTCAGAAAAATTTAATGTGGAAATAAAAGGTGAAAATAGAGCAATGCCCTCGGCTACTTATCAGAATATCACTATTATAAATTTTGGTATGGGGAGCCCTAATGCAGCCACTATTATGGATTTGCTTACAGCTATCTCGCCTAAAGCGGTATTGTTTTTAGGTAAATGTGGGGGATTGAAAAACGTTTCAGAATTAGGTGATTACGTGTTGCCTATTGCTGCTATTAGGGGTGAGGGTACTTCTAATGACTATTTTCCTCCCGAAGTGCCAGCTTTGCCGTCGTTTACGTTGCAAAAAGAACTTTCTTCTATTATTACCGAGTATGGAGAGGACTATTGGACAGGAACGGTGTATAGTACCAATAGAAGAGTGTGGGAATTTGATTCTGCATTTAAAGAGTATCTGAAAAAGATACGCTGTTTGGGTATTGATATGGAGACGGCTACGCTTTTCACTGTGGGATTTGCCAATCGTATACCATGTGGTGCTTTGCTGCTAGTAAGCGACCAACCAATGATTTCAGAAGGAATAAAGACCGAAAAAAGCGATAATTTAGTGACGTCCAAATTTGTAAATACTCATTTTGAAATAGGC
>JAFZEK010000013.1 GCA_017560705.1 Bacteroidales bacterium
ATGTAATGTAATGTAATTTTTTACTACACCTCATACTACCGACAAATTTTCTACGTTACTCAGCAAAGTAAAATTCTTTTCATAATTGTTATCGCCTTAGCTCTTTTTGCTAGGGCGATTTTTTTTTGCACAACTCTCACACAATAAAAGAATACACGATGCGTTATGTTTACGTGTGCTCACTATTTTGATATGAGTGTCGCTCAAAGAAAAAAATTTTTTTTCAGAGAGTGACACTTTTTTTTACAACACGCACAATATACTTCACACATCACCGTTAATAAGACCATAAAAGATCATCATTAGTTTATGATGGTGTTTTGTATGCATGTACCAAGTAAACGCCACTCACTTTGATTTCCTATTTTGTAACTTATATAAGTTACCCACAGAGTGGCGTTTTTTTATCACTATCAACCTATCAATCAAAACCTTACACACTCACCTTACGCCATTTATTTGAGTCCAGCTCCTCAATTCGTCCGCTCGTTTTCCACCTCGAAATCATAGTGCGGATAGCCCCCATCGAAGCATTCGAACGCAAGGCACACATATCGTCGATGGTGAACACCGTACCCAAACAATCCAAATAATTCATTCTGGTATTCAGCACATAAGGCACAGCGTGGGTCTCCAACGCCGTAGACAATTTGGAACCAAAAAGCTTCGCCTGATGGTACAAGCAGTAGTCCGCCATCAGCTCCGCAAAAGCAAGCAAATTGTCGCTCTCCACAGGCACTTCCGCATCGGCATTTTCCAGCAGATAGAAAACCACGGCACAGCGGTAAGCTATTATAGCAGAGCGTTTTCTGAAAGTGTCCACCACCTTGTCGTCCAAAAGCTGAGCCTCGTCGGCACGCGAATTGCACCAGTTTTCCAAACAGCCCGAAAGGCGTGGCAGATCCAGCAAGCCCGAAGCATTAGAAAGCACCTCTACAGCTCGTAAAATATTGGTCCTACGCTTACTAACATCCCTACGCACACGCTTTGTCAAATACTCGTAGGGGTTGTTCACCATCTCTGCAAAAAGAATGCGAGAGCAAAGACCATTCTCAGCATTGGTGGATGAAAAGTACTTATACACAGCACCTAACGTGCCTAGCACACTAAAATTGTAACACACCTTGGCAAGGCCAGACACTGAGCCGTCCGAAAGGTAATCCTGACCCCAATCGCCGTTGTCAAACGACAGTCGGTAGCAGTCCGTCTTCTCGCTCCATGCACCACTGCGGTTGCTTTTGCTAAGCGTATCTAGCTCTTCCCCAAAGGAATAGATATGTCGGCCCTCAGCATTCATCATTCGTTTTAGCAAAGCACTACACGAAATGGTGATTGGCACATTACGTATAATCGTCTTAGGCTCAGGAGGCAACGCCTCGTCGGCTCTGCGGTTGCGGCGTTTTTCGCGGTAGTCGTTTTCCACCTCACGCTCCTTAGCGTCCGCCTCCGTCATAGGCGAAATCCAAAGGTCAACAGCCTCACGCACAATGCTTTTTCCACTACCCTGCGGGCCATAAATCACCGCCATGCCGTTCAGCCTATGCTCCGCACCATCGCAGTAAAGGTAGCTCACTCGAGTGGCATAAGCCATGCACAGCGGCATAATGCCACAAAGCACCGGCAGCACGGCCTTGTCAGGAACGCCATCCAAAGTGTCCGCAAGCCCCAACGGCAACGACGGCATACGCGACAAAAACTCAGAATTAACAATTTCCCTATCCTCGCCACCCTTAGCCGAGCTTTGCAAAGCATCCAACGCCGCCGTCAAATCCCACGGCATTTTTGCCGAACGGCTACCGTTGCACGCTGATTGGCAAAGCCTTAGCACCTCATCATCAGGCAAGCCACAATGAGGAATAGCCGAATAAATAGCACGATAGTCAAAATCCGTAATATAACGCAAGCGATTAGCCAACTGAAACAACACAGTATTTCTCTCGCCCTCAACGGGTTGCCCACCATGCATAGCCAGCCATTTAGCCGCAATATCCGCCAGCGAAAAACCCTTATAGTGCGTTTGCACAGCAGAATCATCAGCCACCGACACCACCGTTTCCGCCTCGTCCTCAGCTATTTCCGCCTCCGACGGCGAAACCGCAGACACCACACCACCGGCATGAGACGACGCAGACGGTTTGCCCTCCAAAATTTTAACATTATCAGGCATCGTGTCAGTAAAAATACGCCCATCGCGATAATAAAAATACTCCTCAGGCACCAAGAAGCTAGCACGAGCTAAATCGCTGCAAGCCACGTCATAATCCACACCCAACACCGATGCCAACCACTGCTGATTTTCGCCTATCGACGTAAACTCCGGACGGCAACGAGCCACCACCCTAAGGCCCTTAGCCGACGGCGTTTTATGCACCACCATGATTCCAAGCTCGTCAAGGCGTGGAGCTATAAGGCTGTAGTACAACTTGTTTGGCTCGTCCACGTGGTCCAAATCCAGCATAAACAACCCACTAGGCACAGCGTCGGAATTTTTGCGTTTCCCGCTAGGAAAATGAGCTTGCCAAGTGACCACCGGCAACGCCTTTTTCAGCGTGCCTCGCAAGTCCGAAGTGTCGCAAAGTGCTATGGCAGAGCACTGTTTGGCCACAGACGCAGAATGTGTGGCCGCCAACAAACGCTCAGAGGTGCACACCACACCCTCCGAGCTTCGTACTGATTCAAAATAATCAAAAAACATATTTAGTTCCCTTTCTTTAGCAGTGTAAAATGTTCATTATTCATGCCTTGCAACTTTTCGAACAAGCCGTCCAACTCCGTACGCAAGTACATATAAATTTCGTTCAAATTCTCATCGCCCGAGAGGCGTGCGTTAATGGAAATCTTGCCAGACTTCAAAACATAGGAGCTGATAACCCTGCCTTTGTAAAAAATTTCGTTTTGAACAACAGGCTTTTTAACAATCTTGGAGAAATAAACCGTCTCCGAAGATGGGTAATAAGTTAGCATTCCGCGGTGTTCTATAAAAGGCTTCAAATCGCCCGAAGTCATCATTTTCACATTCTTTTCCATCGTTCTTATCGTCATTAAAGGTAAA
>JAFZEK010000112.1 GCA_017560705.1 Bacteroidales bacterium
TACTGTTGAGTGTTTTGTTACCGATGTTAGGGATGACGCAAAATAGCACAGCAGCCACGTTTTTAAATCTAAATCCATCAGCACGTTCAGCTGCATTGGGTGTATCTTTTTTGGCAGTAAATGATGATGACATATCGTTGTCGTTTACTAATCCATCGCTCATAAACAGTGGATTGAATAATGATGCAATGTTAGCCTTTGTCAATCACTTTTCAGGAGCCAATTATGGTTTGTTGGGTATAGGGAAAGAATTGAAAGGTTATGGCAACTTTGTGTTTGGTATGCAATATGTGAACTATGGTAAGTTTGATAGATACACCGAGGATGATAATCACGAGGGTAGTTTTACAGCTTCGGATTTTATGTTCATAGTAGGTTGGGGTAAAAAACTATGGCGAGATATAGATATGGGAGTTAGTTTTAAACCCTCGTTGTCGCACTACGACACCTATACATCCTTAGCCGTGGCTTTTGACATTGCGGTGAGCTATCACTCGCCCTCTACGTTGTTTTCAACCACACTTATAGCACGCAACATAGGTGCACAGTTATATACTTTTGCAGGCACTACAGAGGCTTTACCATTCGAGATAGCTTGGGGGATGAGTTATAAATTGCCCAAAGCACCATTCAGATTATATTTTACTGCTACCGAATTGCAAAGGTGGAATTTGAGATACGATGATGAGTATAACCCCACTGATGTTGTAGACCCATTTACAGGCGAGGTGATAAAAGAAAATGTGTTTACAGGGCTGTTGGATAATGCTTTTCGCCACGCTGTGGTGGGTGTAGAGTTTTGTCCATCTAAGGCATTCAATATAAGATTAGGTTATAACTATAGAAAGCGTGAAGAGATGTATGGCATTCAAAGTTTTAATTTTAGTGGGTTCTCCTATGGTGTGGGATTAAGAGTAAAGAAGTTTAATATAAGCTATTCTAGGAATAATTATCACTTAGGTCAGGCTCCTAATTACATAACCATTACTACGGATTTGAGTGATTATTTTAATTAGGAGATTAAAAAAAAACTCTTCCAATGCGAAGATGTGTAGAAATAATATAAGAAGATAAAAGAGCAAAAAACGAATATAATGATAGAAGATATAAAAGTAGCATATTACCAACGCTTTCCACATTGGGAGGATAAGCAGCGTAATTTTTTGGATATAGAAGCCGAATTGAAGATAGCATTGACAGGTGCAGGGGTGGATTTGCTAGTGTTGTCGGAGGCTTTCGCTACGGGGTTTACAGACAATATAAAGGAAGTGAGCGAACCAGTAGAAGGCTGCACATTCCAATGGATGAAGACTATAGCTGCAAAATATAATACTACAGTGGTGGGCAGTGTGTTTGTAAAAGAGCAAGATGATGTTGTAAATCGTATGTACTGGGTGAAGCCAGAAGGGGAATGGGGCTATTATGACAAACGCCACTTATTCCGATTGGGCACTACCGAACACGAACTTGTGACAGCAGGTAAAGATAAAGGAATATTTGAGGTGAAAGGTTGGAAAATACGTCCATTTATATGTTATGATTTGCGTTTTCCAGTTTGGTTCAGGAATAAATATTCCGTTGATGGTGGTTTTGAATACGACTTAGCATTGGTAGTAGCAAGCTGGCCAAGTAAGCGAGTGAGAGTGTGGCAAAAATTATTAGAAGCTAGAGCTATAGAGAATATGTGCTATGTGGTGGGGGTAAACAGAATAGGAGAAGATGTGAAAGAGATAAAATTTTCGGGAGCTTCGGAAGTAGTTAATTATAACGGAGAAGCTGTGGATATGATACCCGAGAATGAAGAAAAACTATCCATAGCAACATTGAGTTATGAAAAACTAATGGTTTATAGGGACAGAATGTCTTTCCATTTGGATTGGGATGAATATAGTATGTAATTTATTTATATATATATAGCTATTGTATAGATAGATATGATGTTTTAAAATGTAAATATAATGTATATGCAAAAATATAAATATTTGATAGTAGCACTATGTGTATTCTTTGTGGAGCATACATCAGTTTTAGGTCAAAGCAACAGTATAGCAGAACGACAAAAAGAGTATGAGCGAGGAGTGGAACTAATGGAGAAAAACAAATATTCATCGGCACAACGAGTATTCAGAGATTTTTTGAAAGGAAACAGACTAGCGGTGAATGATGAATATGTGGTGAAGGCTTATTATTATGATGCAGTGTGTGCACAAATGTTGCACAATGCAGATGCTAAGTATAAGTTGGAAAAATTCATTTCATCTTATCCTCAAAGTAGGGAAATAAGTATGGCTTATTTCTACTTAGGTAATTATTACTATGGAGAAAAAGACTACGGAAAAGCATTAGGCGAATACCGAAAAGCAGAGCGTTCTCAAATAAATCCTGATAAGCTGAATGAGTACGAATTTAAATTTGGTTACAGCTTTTTGCAGACAGGTAATAGCAAGAAAGCACAAGAGTATTTTGCAAGAGTGATGATAAATAGCTCGTTGTATACCAACACAGCTACATATTATTATGCACACATAATGTATGAAGAGGGAAAATATGAGGTGGCATTAAGTAATTTTGAAAAGCTATTGACTGATAATAAATTTTCCAAGATAGTGCCATACTACATAGCACAAATATATTTTCACTTGAACAAGGATAATGAGTTGATAGCATTAGCACCAGAGCTGATAAATAACTCTAATGATACACGCAAAGCCGAGATAGAACAAATGGTGGCAGAGGTGTATTACAAACAAGGTGAATATGCTAAAGCACTAGAACACTACGAGAATGCAAATGCAACGATACCCAATAAGAATGCTTATCAGATGGGTTATTGCAACTATCAGATAAAAGAATATAGCAAAGCTGTGTCACACTTCAGTCTATGTATAATAGAGGCAGACAGCATAGCACAAAATGCGTTGTACCACGTGGGTGATA
>JAFZEK010000113.1 GCA_017560705.1 Bacteroidales bacterium
TAGATAAACCACAATTGGGTAGAGACGCGCCAACGGCACGTCTCTTAATCAACGGCACGTCGCATTATAACGACACGTCGCAATAATAATAAACAGAAAAGTGAAACACCGCTATGTCAAAAAAATATCGTATCTTTGTAGACCAATTGAAAAAAGGCAACAAAACAAAAACAACACCAAACAAACTATGAATAAAATACTTATAGTGGACGACGAGCCCGATTTATGCGAGATACTACGCTTCAATCTTGAGAGCGAAGGCTACGAAGTGGACACGGCAAACTCCGCCGAAGAAGGCCTTAAGATACTCCGCGACGACCATAAATTGCTGCTCCTCGACGTGATGATGGAGAAAATGTCGGGCTACCAGATGGCCAACAAGATACGCAAAGAGCTACACAACGATGTGCCTATCATCTTCCTCACTGCCAAGGATTCAGAGAACGACGTGCTTACAGGCTTCAGCATTGGAGCCGACGATTATATAACTAAACCCTTCTCGCTGAAGACCGTGCTGGCACGCATAAAAGCCGTGCTGAAACGCTACTCCAAACAAGCCGACGGACAGACAGCGGCAGCACAGCCCAAAGCCACGACCATACACATGGACAACGGCTTAGAGATAGACCTCGAAATCAAGTCCGTGACCATCGACGGCGAGAAGCTGACACTTACACGCAAGGAATTCAACATCTTGGCGTTGCTAGCCCAGTCGCCCAACCGCTTTTTCAGTCGCGACGAGATACTCTCGCAAGTGTGGGACGACGACACCTACGTAGCCGAACGCAGCGTAGATGTCCACATCGCCCGACTACGCAAAAAGCTGTGTCACATAGGAGACTGCATAATAAACCGCACTGGCTTCGGCTACTCCTTCGACCCCAATAAATCAACAAACAACGAATAAAAGACCCGTCGACGAGACCATATATAACCTACAGACTATAAAGAAAGACCTATGAAAGCCATACATTTATCATATAAGCAAAAGATAATACTTTACTTCGCACTGACCTTTGTGATATACACCGTCTTTGTGATAGTCATCCAAAACACCAAGGAGCGAAACAATCAAGAGAAGCTACAACAAACTGTGCTACAAACGCACCTCGCAGTGATGACAAAAGCCGTTGAAAGCATGAGTGATACATCCATTATCGCCTCCCTCCTACCGCCCGATTACACTCTGAAGGTACAGTCATCCGACGGCAGCAACCTGTTGGAATACGCCGGCAGTACAACAACCGCCACCTCTCAGCCCGACGACATACGATGGATGAGCGAGAAAGGCACTCTATCCAATGGCAATACTATCATACTATCAACACCTTATGACGGCAATAGCAACACACCGTTCCACTTCAACGATGTGCTATTCTACCTAGCATCGTTCCTTTTCTTCGGCACTATATTAATAGTACTGTATTTCTTCGACAAATTTTGGGGCGTAATGAAAACGCTGAAAGACTTTGCCGCCTCCGCCGAAAAAGGCATCGTAGACTACACCACCGTTCACTTCCCCGACACCTATTCTGGCGAAGTGGGTAGCAAAATAATCTCGTTATATAAACAGCTAGAAACCAGCAAACGGCAGATAATAGAAGAAAAAGACCGCAACCGCCAGATGAAGCAAGAGATGACCAACAACATAGCCCACGAGCTAAAGACCCCGGTGAGCAGCATACGAGGCTATTTGGAGATACTACTAAGCAAGAAAAACATCGACGAAAGCAAGAAGCTCTACTTCCTGGAACGCTCTTATTCCCAAACCCTACGACTTTCCAACCTCATCAACGACGTATCCATAATAAACAAGATGGAAGAGTCGTCCGAGCTGTTTTTAAAAGAAGAAGTGTACGTGTCGGACATTGCCCAAGAAGCCATTTTGGAGCTAGAAGATAAGATACAAGACCGCAACATCAGCATCAGCAACAGCATATCGCCCAGCATCAGCATTGTAGGCAACCACAGTCTGCTCTACGGTATCTTCCGCAACCTCATAGAGAATGCAGTATCACACGCAGGCGAGAACATAGAAGTCGGCATGGAATGTCATCGCGAAGACATGGAGTTCTATTATTTTCGTTTCTACGACACCGGCTGTGGCATCCAAGAGGAGTACCTCACACGCATCTTCGACCGTTTCCTCCGCATCGACGAAGGACGCAGCCGAAAAAGCGGAGGCACAGGACTAGGGCTATCCATCGTAAAACACGCAGTACTCTTCCATGGTGGCGGCATCATAGCCAAAAACGCAGAACACGGCGGACTAGAATTCTATTTCTCCCTAGCAAAGAAATAGAAGCAAAAGCGTAAAGACATAAAAAGAACATAGAATCAACAAAATACCGCCGAGCAAACCACCCTGCGGCAGCCTTCTAAATTGTTTCGATGAGAAACAAAAGCGAGGTAGCCCGAGCGTCCAGCGGCAGAGCTTTTGGACGCTCTTGACTTCTTATGATACTTTTCTGCGTCAAGACAGAAAAATA
>JAFZEK010000114.1 GCA_017560705.1 Bacteroidales bacterium
AATATGAATATAAATCATAAGTTCAAAAAAAAAGAAAAGAATATATTCTTAATGGTTATTTTTTCTTTTTAGCTACAGACCAACCGAACGAACCTATTTTTTGTCCTAAGCCATAGTATTTGCCGTGAGAGTATGCTAAGGGTTTGGCGTGGTTTAGTTGGAAAGCTCCTGTGGCTTTGTCTATATAGTTGTCGTCGGCATTTATTGCTACTACATTAGCTATGAACATATCGTGCGAACCGAGCTCTTTTACTTCTACTACTTTACATTCGATGTTTAGTGGAGACTCTTTGATGAGTGGTGCTTTTACTATTTGTGCAGTTTCGGGTGTGAGTCCCATTTCTTTGAATTTGTTGTGGTTTTTACCACTCCTCACACCACACCAATCTGTAGCTTTAGCTAAGCTTTCAGTGGTTAGGTTTATAACGAATTCTCCTGTTTCTTTTATGATTGGGTAGGAGTGTCTTTCTTTTCTTACGGATATGTAGCACATTGGTGGTTCGGTACATATTGTACCTGTCCATGCTACGGTTATTATATTATAGTTTTCGGGGCTCGAACCACAGCTCACCATTATGGCGGGTAGTGGGTAAATGAGTGTTCCTGGTTTGAATGGTACTTTCATGGTGTTTATGTATTTCTATTTCGTTTTCGGAATGTTTGAATTATGCTTTTTATAATCTGAGAAAAAAAATCCTTTGCTCGCTTAGAAGCAAAGGAATAAATCAATAAATTAATTGACAAATAATATTACAGACTATTTATTTTTTAAGCGTTATTGAATCTCTTTTCTAATTCGTCTACCCAAAATTTGAATTGCTTGTCGGTTTCGGATAGGTTTTGAACTGTTTTGTAGGCGTGTAGTACAGTGGCGTGGTCTTTGTTGCCGCATTGTAGTCCTATTATAGCTAATGAACTTTTGGTCATCTTCTTTGCGAAATACATTGCTAATTGACGTGCTTGTACTATTTCACGCTTTCTTGTTCTGCTTTGTATGGATTCTATTGGCAGGTTGAAATAATCGCATATAACCTTTTGTATGTAGTCGATGGTTATTTCACGAGCGGTGTTCTTAACAAATTTATCTATCATTTGTTTTGCCAATTCAAGAGTTATTTGTTTTTTGTTCAGAGATGATTGTGCTATTAGTGATATAAGAGCACCTTCAAGTTCTCTTACATTAGTGTTTATGTTGTAAGCTATGTATTCTATTACGTCGTAGGGCATTTCTATGCCGTCGTTTTCAAGTTTTTGTTTTAGTATAGCTATACGAGTTTCAACATTAGGCACGTTTACATCTGCTGCCAATCCCCATTTTAGTCTTGATATAAGTCGGGGTTCTAATCCTGTAAGTTCAGCAGGTGCTTTGTCCGAAGTTATGATTATTTGTTTGTTGCGTTGGTGTAGATAGTTGAAGATGTGGAAGAATGCTTCTTGAGTTTTTTGTGCTTTGTTCTCCCAAAAGTATATGTCGTCCACTATAAGCACGTCTATCATCTCATAAAAATGGATGAAATCGGTAATGGTGTTGTTGGTAGCAGCTTCTCTGTATTGTTGTAAGAATTGTTCGGCTGTTACATATAGCACCGTCTTTTCGGGGTGTATTTCTTTGGTTTTTATACCTATGGCGTGGGCTAAGTGAGTTTTGCCCAAGCCTGCATTACCATATAGAAGTAGGGGATTGAAACTTGTGCGACCTGGGTTTTCTGCCACTGCATACCCTGCCGAACGTGCTAAACGGTTGCATTCGCCCTCTACATAATTGTCTAAGGTATAGTTTTCATTCAGTTGGGAATGAATCTTTATTTTTTGAATACCAGGTATGGTAAATGGGTTGGGGTATTCTCTGTTGTTTTCAGCGTTGATGTTTATAGGTACATCTTTGGGCATATTTTGTGTAGCCCTTACTCCTGTGGATGGTAACGACACCTTGTAGGGGTTGCTTTCGATGCTTTGTTCTACAACTACGCTGTATCTCAACATTCCCGTTGCTCCCAATTCTCGGCGAATAGTCTTCTTGAGCAAGGATATATAATGCTGCTCTAGCCATTCGTAAAAGAAATAGCTAGGTACTTGAAGAGTCAATACATTATCTTCCAAATGTACAGGTTCTATTGGCACAAACCATGTCTTGTACAAATGTTCATTTTGTAAGGTATCGCGTATTATCTTCAAACAATTGTTCCAAACTGTTCTATAATCCTTGTTCGTCATATTCTGATAATTTGCTATATATCTATCTGTTATAACTAATTACGTGTTTTAATAACTCGTCTTTTTTGTTTTGCAAATGTAGAAAGAAATTTACATTTAGCTGTTGGAAAAAAAATTTGGTAATGTCATTTTTTTTCTGTAAAGAAATGCTTGGATATTTGATTAAAAAATATCCGAAAAATGATATATGACTTATTGACAAGATATTAACACCTGTTATCTCCTTTTTGCCCTAATATAGTGTTTTATTTTCAAATAAAAAATTT
The DNA here is from genome assembly GCA_017560705.1 of Bacteroidales bacterium. GTDB lineage: Bacteria > Bacteroidota > Bacteroidia > Bacteroidales > P3 > HGM05376. The sequence goes on from JAFZEK010000114.1 coordinate 2,481, forward strand.
TTTTTCTCTCTTTTTTCTACTTTTATTCACAAAATAATGGTGTTTCTTATTTATATTTTTGTGTTTCAGTGATGTAGGTTGTAAATATGTGGTTAATAACTTATTGCTTTTGAACTTCTATAAATGAATATTGATAAGTGTGCGTGGTTGATAATAGATTAATATACAGGGTTGTATGGGGAAAAGAGTAGAAGTGTAAAACATTCTGATATATGTTGTGAACATTGTTGTTTTGAGGGAAGGAGTAGCTTTATTTACTATGTTTTTTTGGGAAAAATCTCATTTGGGTATGGGCGGATAGATAAAAAAAAGAGGACTAACAGTTGTCCTCTTTCTTCTTTCCTGCAAGCAATCCACATGCTGCCATTATATCTATACCTCTCGATGCTCTTATGGTACATATTATTCCTTCAGCATCGAGGTAGTCTCTTATTTCTATCATTCGTTTGTCGTCTACACCTTCAAGTGCTACACCTTCTGAGCTATGAAAACGGATAAGATTTACTCTGCAACGTAGGTGTTTTAGTATGTCTACAAGTTTACGAATACTCTGTTCGTCGTCGTTGAGACCTTTGAACACTATGTACTCGAAGGATAATCTTCGCTGTCCGCTCCAATCATATTTTTTTAGCAGACGTATGATTTCGGTGTGGGGATATGGCTTTTGCATTGGCATTATGCTCATACGTGTGTCTCCGTATGGTGCGTGGAGGCTCACTGCCAAATGACATTCTGTTCGTTCCATAAACTCTCGTATGCCTGGTATTATGCCCACTGTAGACACTGTTATTCTTCTTGGGCTCATAGCTACCCCCCATTCCGAGGTGAGTATATTGATGCTTTTTACCACTGCTTCTAGGTTGTCGAAGGGTTCGCCCATACCCATATATACTATATTGGTAAGGTTCAAGCTTTCGGGTATCATGAACACTTGGTTCACTATTTCGGCTGTTGTAAGGTGTCCTTTGAAACCTTGCTTGCCTGTGACGCAGAATTTACACCCCATCTTACATCCCTTTTGTGATGATATGCACAGCGTAGCTCTGTCGCGGTCGGGGATGTAAACACTCTCTATGTAGTTAGTGTCGTCCACTTGGAAAAGATACTTCTTTGTACCGTCCACCGAGGTTTGAGAGGTTATAGGTGCATGCTTCTCAAGCACATAGTTTTCCTTTAGCTGCTCTCTTACCTTTAGTGATAGGTTGGTCATCTCGTCGATGGTGTTGCATCTTTTTTTGTATAACCAATCCACCATTTGTTTGGCGGTAAAAGTAGGAAAACCATGTTGTTTTACCACGTCTTTTAGCTCCTGCATGTCCATGCCAAAGAGGTTGGGTTTTATAGTGTTGTTCATCTTTATTTTAGCAGTAGTTTTATCTGTCGTTTGTTTCGTTCTCGTCGTTGTTATTACTGTTGTTTTCTATTATAGGATACGACACCCTCACGTGGTGTATGCTTATCATTTTTTCTATCAGAATACGCTTTATGGTTTCTATATCCTTAAAGGTAATATTACAGTTAGAGAATTGGTTTTCTCTTATTTTACCTTCTATTACTCGTTCTATCAACGCACTGATGTTTTCTTTGTTGGGTTCTTTTAGGCTTCTTATGGCAGCTTCAGCACTATCTACAAGCATTACCACTGCTGTTTCTCTCGAAAATGGTTTCGGTCCTTGATAGGTGAAGAACACTTCATCGATAGGTTCGTTGGGGTGTTGTATGCGTTCTTGAGCATAGAAGTAGCCCGTTTTGGTAGTGCCGTGGTGAGTGCGTATGAAATCAATTATAGCTTCGGGTAGATGATATTTTTTAGCCAAAGATACACCGTTTCTTACGTGGGCTATGATTATAGCTGCACTTTCTTCGTTAGTCAGTTCTATGTGGGGGTTGAACTCCGACGATTGATTTTCGGTAAAATACAGCGGTGTGCATATCTTTCCAATGTCATGATACAATGCTCCTACGCGTGCTAGCAACGAGTCGCCACCTATTTCATTTATCATATCTTCGCTTATGTTAGCCACCTGTATAGAGTGTTGGAAAGTGCCTGGTGCTTTGTTGGATAAATCTCTCAGTGCTTTGGTATTGGTGCTAGATATTTCCAACAGTGTTAGTACGCTTACGAAGCCAAACAGCTTTTCGCACAAATATGTCAACGGATAAGCCATTAGGGTGAGTGAGGCGTTGCAGAAGAAGATGATGAAACGTCCGAATTTAATATTTTCCAACGAGGTGTCTTGGCTTAATACTCCCGCTACGTAGATGCTCGAATAGGTGAGGAATATTATAAGGCTCACCATAAAGAAGTTTGAGCGATGTTCGAAACTCTTTACACTAATGAGCGACATCATACCAGCTATAAGCTGATAGAAGATAAATTCAAAACTATTGGGCACAAAGCTTGCTATTATTATGATGATAACCAAATGGATGTACAAGGCTACCCTCATATCGAAAAATATACGTACACGAATAGGTGCTAAGCACAGTGGTGCTAAGAGTACCCAATCAGGGTTGATGCGGAGCACCATAGCTACCATAAATGCCATAAGCCAAATGATGCTAAGCATGAATGTCACCTTCTTATTGTCCTTTAGTACAGGGTGTTTTATCAGTGCTAAGAATAAGAACAACGCTGTAAATGCTATGATGGTGAGTAGGTATAGACCTATCTTGCGATTTGTTTCCGAGTAGTTTTGGTTGAAGCGAACCTTATTTTCAGCATCCAACGATGCAAGGACTTTAGCTTTCTCGTGGGTAATGAATTCGCCTCGGCTCACTATAAGCTGCCCTTCTGTCACCATGCCCGATGCCGACGAAATGCGTGATAGTCTTGATTCTTCTTCTAACTGTGTGCGTGTAGCATCGTATCTTATGTTTGGAAGCACAATGCTGTCCATCAGCAGACGACGAATGGCGTAGGGGTTGGAGAAATTCATAAGCACCTCGTTGAGCAAATCCCCAACCTCGGTTTGTGTGTAGAAATCCCCATAGCTGTGGGAGTTGCCCACGTTGCCCGAAAGAACCACTATGTCGCGGTTCACATCAAAGCCGTTGAGGTTTTCCATATAACCTTTATCGTAAATCCTTTTTATCTGACGGATTAAGTCTGTCCGTTGATAATAAGTCATATTCCAATTAAGGTTAGATACTCGCGATATGACATTGTTTCTCAGTGTGGAGTCGTATTCAAAAAATAAAGTAGCATCACGCTTAGTAGTTCGGATGTCTTTCTCCATCTCTTCAGCTGTTTTCTGTATGGCAAAATCGAATGGTGCATACAAATCTTCCGAGTTCCAAAAGCTTCCTTCCGTAAAGTTATACGACGACTTCTTCTGGTCAGGAAATACCAACAAAATTAGAAATGACACTACTAATACTGCCATTATTTTGTACATCAACGATAGGTTGCTCATAATGGAAAAACACACTATCTTTATTGTCTTGTATATCTTTTTCATCTTTTATGCTTTTAAATATAATAAAACACTGGATTGTACCGAATCTTTTATATGGATATAAGTAATTAATTACTAAAATATTATAGATGTCGGTATGTTGTTCTATCCAAGCAACAAAATTACACTATTTTTTCTAATTATTCAAGTCTAATATTTATATCATTGTATGGAACTCTATTTTTTTTAGGTGGAAAAACATGTTGATGCTCTAATTGACAACAATTGCTGTTATTTTTTTTATTTTCGTGTTAATCATATATGTAATGAATAATAAATCTTTTTTCTGTTGATAAACAGTGGAGTTTTGAGAATTAATAAATTAAATTGTAAGTTTGCCAAATTCGGATAAACTTCTTTTTGGGCCTCTGTGGAATAATGAAAGCTATATACCTATAACAAAAAAAAGAGAGCCAAATCTGTTACCGAGTTGACTCTCTTTCTCGAGTTAGAAGTTGCCTTAAAACTTAGAATAACTGCCAATTACTAACTTGCAGAAAAAAACATTATCCTACAAAATCACCGCCAGGGTTAGAGTTTCCACCACCGCCAGGGTTGTTAGGCTCTACAGTTTCATCATCATCACCGTCGGGGAGTTCATCACCGTCGGGGTTTTGATTAAAGCGTTGGTACACCTTTTCGTCGGCAGTTAAATCCAAGCATTTCCATACGCCGTCAAGTTCCAAATCCACATTTTGTAGTTTTTCCTTCAACTCGGTACTTGGACGGAAATTAATGTTCAACCCACGGAACTGACTCAACCCAGCATTCTCGGGTGTTTTCACCGTCTTGCATTCGCAACTAAGTGAGAAGATGCCAAAACCAGGCAACTCAATGCTGTGTCCATTAAGCAAATAATTTTCCAATGCTTCCACAATGCCACATACACTGGCACTTACAAATGCTTGAGGCACATAACTGTTTTTGGTAATAGTTTTTATCAATTCTTCGCCACCTATAGTGGTGTAGCGGACTGGATAAAGTTTGTAGCCACTTGCTACTGTCTTGGAGTTCAAATAATTGATGTTCTGCTCCAAACTTTTCAATACGATTGTACTCATCTTTTTTTATCGGTTTTAATTTTATTATTATTTGAGGACGAGAGACGAGAGAC
>JAFZEK010000115.1 GCA_017560705.1 Bacteroidales bacterium
ACACTATCTACCTACGCCCGGAAACAGCTCAAGGTATTTTCGTAAACTTCCTTAATGTTCAAAAATCGGGACGTATGAAGATTCCTTTTGGTATAGCCCAAATAGGAAAAGCATTTAGAAATGAAATCGTTGCACGCCAGTTCATCTTCCGCATGAGAGAGTTTGAACAAATGGAAATGCAATTCTTTGTAAGACCGGGTGAAGAGCTTAAATGGTTCGAACATTGGAAAGAGACTCGCAGAAAATGGCACTTATCTTTGGGCATCCCCGAAAGCAAATATCGCTTCCACGACCACGAAAAACTTGCTCACTATGCCAATGCTGCCACCGACATAGAATTTGAATTCCCATTCGGTTTCAAGGAACTAGAAGGTATACACAGCCGCACCGACTTTGACCTTTCTAAGCATAGCGAGTTCTCGGGCAAGAAATTACAATACTTTGACTCTGAAATAAACGAAAGCTATACACCATACGTTATCGAAACATCCATCGGTCTAGACCGTACATTCCTTGCAATATTCAGCTACGCCTTCACCGAAGAGAAGTTAGAAGACGGCTCGGAACGTGTAGTAATGAAGATACCTGCAATATTGGCACCATACAAAGTTGCCGTTCTTCCTCTTGTGAAGAAAGACGGTCTTCCAGAAAAAGCTAGAGAAATAGTAGACTGCTTGAAATACAACTACATGGTACAATATGATGAAAAAGACGCTATAGGAAGAAGATATCGCAGACAAGATGCGATTGGTACTCCTTATTGTGTGACAATAGACAATCAAAGTCTTGAAGACAATACTGTTACAATAAGAGAACGCGACACTATGAAACAAGAACGCATAAGTGCCGACAAACTGAATGCCTACCTTGCAGAAAAGATTCAACCTCTTAAAGTATAAGAAACAAAAAAACGCAAATTACTACCATAAGTAATTTGCGTTTTTTTCTTTATTACGCTAGCAAAAAGTAGCTTATAGCAATTATTAATTGCCATATTCCAAAGGCAATCCCTTGGTTTTATTTATTATAGAGTCGTTATCATATTTCAATACTCCGTTTACAAACGTTTTTTCAACTTTAGATCCAAAGGTATATCCTTCCACTGGCGACCATCCACACTTATACAATATATTATCAGTCTTTACAGTCGTTGACTCATTAGTATTTACAAGCACTAGGTCAGCGTACATTCCTTCTCTTATAAATCCTCTTTTCCTTATATTAAATAGTATAGCTGGATTATGACACATTTTTTCTACGATGTTTTCCAAAGATGTTTTTCCGTTCTTCCACATTTCTAACATCATAAGCAACGAATGCTGAATGGATGGCATCCCCGACACGGATGAAAAATAAGGACGTTCTTTCTCTTCTTTCAAATGAGGAGCATGGTCTGTAGCTACCGTATCTATCAGATTTTCATTCATAGCCATCAAAAGTACATCCTTGTCGGCAGCAGTCTTTATAGCAGGATTCACACGAATAAGATTGCCATAAATATCATAATCTTCAGATGTAAACCATAAATGATTTGGAGTAACTTCGGCTGTAATATTCTTATTGATTAATGCATCTTTGGAAAAAAGTTCCAACTCTTTAGCTGTAGAAATGTGTGCTACATGAAGTTTTGTTCCATACTTCTTAGCCATATCCACCGCCAATTTTGTAGACAAATAACAAGCTTCCTCGCTTCTAACTATAGGGTGCAACGAAGCTGGAGCATCTTTCTCTGCATACATTTCTTTGTATTTCTGAGTATTTAATCTTATTGTTTCTTCATCTTCACAATGAGCTACAATAAGTTTATTAGCTTCTTGGAAAAGTTTTTCCAAAACAGAGAGTCTATTCACCAACATATTACCCGTAGAAGAACCCATAAAAAGTTTGATAGCTGCATATTTATTAGCACTTACTTTCAAAATTTCATCTATATTGGTATTAGTAGCCCCCAACATATAGCCATAATTTACAAGAGACTTCTCCGAAGCAATATCCATCTTTTCGTCAAGATATTCTTCTGTAATTGTCAATGGATTTGTATTAGGCATATCCACTACAGAAGTAACACCTCCAGCTACAGCTGCACAACTCTCTGTAAAAAAATCAGCCTTATGAGTAACTCCAGGATCTCTGAAATGTACGTGTGTATCTACAACACCTGGCAAAAGTAACAAACCTTCAGCATTTATAACCAACATTTCTTCAGTCGATGGTATATTCTCTGATATTTCTTTTATAATACCATCTTGTACTAAAACTGAGGACTTATAAACTTTACCCTCATTTACGATTGTTGCATTTTCTATAAGATATGTAATATTCACATTTTCCATATTAGCCATAATTTGACACGTTGTTTCTGTTTTCAATAATGTCTGCTTTCTTGTTTTTAGTAACATTCTATATAATTAATCATTTTCCAAATGTAGAAAAACTATAAATTGCCTTTTATTTTTAATTCATCCACCATTATCCAAGGGCTTAAGCCTTTTGCATTGTGCCAATAAGGAATCTTTTTAATGGACTTAGCCACTATCTTCACATATTTCACATTCTTTGCATTTATAGGAATATCCACTACAATGTTTTGTGGTGTATTTTCCTTTTCACTTGATGGGTCAAAACTCAAGTTTACAACATAAGGTTCTGAGAAAGAAATACTATCTTCGCTAGTCATCACCTCTACTTTGGAAGGAGAAAATGCCCAATTTTCTGGCACATGAGCAAACGAAACTTTCACATTTTCAACCTCTATAGGCTTCACTAACGACACAACAACATCAAAATCCGAACCAGAAAATCCAAGCCATCCCCTATCTAAATCCAAAATATTAGCCTTTTCACCATCAAACAGAACTAGTTCAGAATTCTTATTATATGGAGTATTCGGATTATGCAAATATGTTATATTGTTTATATAGTTGTAGTCAAACTGTTCTACAACACATAACGACGGAGTGAAATCTTTTTTAAAACATTTAGCCTTTAGCACTGTAGTTCTATCTATAACAAAAGGTGTCTTATATAGCGTAGACTTCTCATTTGGTTCAGTTCCATCTAAAGTATACCTTATTTCCACTCCATTTTCTTTAGATGATAGAGTTATAGTCATAGGAGCATTAAATTTTTCCATACTCTTTTCCACAATAGGCATCTTCAAGATATTACTTTCTATCGAAGGAAGTTTAATCATCCGAAAATCAAACGGACTATGATTAGTCTTTTCGTATGCTAAAAAGCGGACTTTAAAATTATACTCCTTATCCTTAAGTACATTTTCATTGCTCAATGGTAAATAATCACCATTTCCAACTCCCATACTCTTATAATCAATATTCACTGTCCAACTATCATTTGAAGGCAACATACTCTTATCATCCACTAAAGCTAATTCATTACTCGAATTAGGAGATATACTGAAACTAAAAGTACTATCCAAGGCATCAAAAAATATTCCAACAGTATTATTTTCCAAACTCATCCACCGTGAATCTTCTCTATTCCCTGCCTCCTGAGGCTTATCATACATAAAGAACATTTCAGCAGTAGGCTTCTTATATGTACCTAATCTAGCGCCACGCTTTCTATCACTATAAGTCTCTTTGTCAAGACCAAACCATTGTGTTTCTGAAAAAGATTTTGGCACTTCAAAAACCATACCTACCCTTGGTAATGATTGTACTAAATCCGAAACTATTACCTTATTATCTATAATAACATCACCAGTACAGTATATCACTATAGTTTGCATAACATCAAAAATACTTTGGCCTCTATGATTTATGTACTCATTCAAAACATCTATACTGACAGTATATTTATCATTTTGTTTAAAGTTCACACCTTTAAACTTTCTATCTAACTTATTCAACCCTATAGTTTCCCAATGCTTTGCATAACTATTAATTTGCAAATCATTATCAACTGGCGACCTCCAAAAATTCATCTTTGGAGAAGAAGACAACACTTTTTCATTTCTACATTTAAGAGATGTTATCTCTCCTGAAACTAAATCAAACACCAACTCAACATCATCATTATAAACAAGAATATTAGCACCCGTTACTTTCATATTCAATTCATTAATCTCTATGGATTCAACCTTTTCAGCCGAGTTTTCTTGGAGGTATAATTCCGTTTTCTCATACGGACGTAACTCTTGTCTTCTAAAGGTTGGCATATTCAATGGAAACTCTACCGATGCATATTCATAACCTTTTTTGAAAGATTTACTCTCTATTCTTTGTTTCAAAGAAAAACGTATAAAATATTCTTCTCCAGCGTATGCTTTAAGGATAGGTAAACGAAGTTCAAACTCTGCTGAATC
>JAFZEK010000116.1 GCA_017560705.1 Bacteroidales bacterium
AGGCTATGCGATTGAAAAAGAAATAAAAAGATTCCAAGAAAAAACGCAAAGCACGCAAAAGTTTCAACGAACACTCTTTTGTTTATCCGAAACGTGGAATTTTTAGAAGTTGCCTTATTTTATTACCACTACCTTTTTGGCTCTAAAATGTTTCCCTATCCTCACGAAGTAAGCACCTGAAATTGGTACTTCAAATTCCATCGTAGAATATTCACCTTGCTTGGTAGCGAGCAGTCTACCATTCACATCAAGCAGCATAACATTATTTCCTTCAGCTCCTTCCACCATTATTTTGCCTCCACTAGAATATATCTTAGCATTTACAACAGAAATGTCTTTTATCCCCGTCGTAGTGTCTTTTATATAAATCGTATCGTGGAGATAAATTGTATCAAAGAGCCACAAAGTATCTATGGCAAATACAGTGTCGTAGATATAACTATACACTGTATCGTGCATAAGCACAGTGTCGTAAACAGTTTGAATGATAGTATCCTCTCGAGTAATAACCAAAGTATCATGTACTTCTATATACACAGAGTCGTAGATATAAGTTGTTTCCGGCACAATCTCAGCAAAATAAGCTATCAACTGAGTATCCCTTTCCAGCAAAAAGGTATAAGGGTTTTGAACAGAACTATCGCTCCAACTATGAAAACGATAACCATTTGCAGGAATAGCAGCTACCGTAGCCAGAGTATCCAATTTGTGCAGTCCGGCACCTATTACCGTCCCCATACTGTCGTTGGCAGACAATAGTGTTACCACTCCTTCGGAAAAGTTTGCCACCACGCTAGTATCATTTGCAATAGTCATCCGTCTAGGATTTTGTGTACTACCATCGTCCCAACTACGGAAAACATATCCCCTATTTGGCACAGCATATACGATAGTAGAATCGCAGGAATGAGAAAGCAAATCGACTCTACCCATCACTCTATCGTTCACTTCCATTGCCACATCGTATGGCTTTTCCTGAACAATAGTGAACGACGACCAATCACTACTAGCCACGTATACAGACAAATGTCCACACAGTGTATTAAGCACTGAAGAATCCGATATATTATAAAAACAATCGCTACCAAGTGTAGGAGGAATAGCAGCCAACGAGACAACTTCACGCAGACTTATGCAATCTTTGAATGCATAACTAAGTATGGAAGTAACAGAAGCCGGTATAGTTATAGAAGTTATATTTGAACAACCTCTAAAAGCTGAATTACCAATAGAGACGATGGAATTACCAATATTTGCATTTGTCAAACCTATACACCCCTCAAAAGCAGAGGTACCTATAGATACAACGGAATTGGGAACACTTATATCCGACAAACTCGTGCAACCTTGAAAAGCTCTATCGTCGAGAGCAGCAACGGAATTGGGAATTTCTGCGGAGATTAAGCTAGTGCAATCCCTAAAAGCATTAACAGCTATACCGGTTACCGAAGGCGGTATCACTACCGAAGTCAATCCATTACAATAGGCAAAAGCGGTAGCGATATAAGTAACGGAATACGTAATACCATTATAGGTAACAGCTGAAGGGATAATCAAATTACCGGTAGGCTTAGCAAATCCATCGTAGAGGTCATGTATGTCTGTAGCCGTCGAGTTTGGATAAGTGACACGAACAGTATATGGAGCTGTACTTGAAACGACTCTAAAATAAAGCGTTTGCCCAGAAGCCACCTGCACACTAAAATCATAAGCACGCACCACAGGCAACGCCACTCCCACCACCATAAACACTAATAATATTATTCTTTTCATTGTCCACATTCCTTTTATTTTCTATAACTGCTATAGCAATCAACGATACATATATACAATATATGGCAGATGTTCTAATGGGTATCTGCCATATATAATATTAGCCTATTATATCTAGGCAACTTCTAAAAATTGCTTTGCAAGTGGTTTACGGAATACTGACTTCGTCGATGTTGCTATCGCTCGAAAGAGCTAATGCTTAGGCATTGCTCTTTACTCG
>JAFZEK010000117.1 GCA_017560705.1 Bacteroidales bacterium
TGGTCTTCTATAAGAACATCAGCACGATAGCGTTTCTTAGAATCTTTGTTGTCGATAAGAGGGTCGTTGAAAGCGTCCACGTGTCCGGAGGCTTTCCATATCTTGGGGTGCATGAATATACCCGAATCTATACCAACGATGTTTTCGTTATATTGCACCATGCTTTTCCACCAATAGTTTTTGATGTTATTTTTTAGCTCAACGCCTAGTTGTCCGTAGTCGTAAACAGCGGCTAAGCCATCGTATATTTCACTCGAAGGAAATATGAAACCATATTCCTTTGCATGAGATATTATCTTTTTAAAAGAATCTTCGTTATTTGCCATTCTATATATGCGTTTTATTTTTAGATTGTTATCTGTATAAAAGTGAACTGTATTAGCTTACAAAAATACGTTTTTTTTTTGTTTTTTCCACCTAAAAAATGATTTTAGTTGTGGCGGTTGCTTTTTTTCTTTCCCATGGTAGGGCTAAATGTTTATTATTCATGGATGTAGGCTCCTTGGAGGTAGCGTAGCGGTTGTGAAAAGTTTTCTGTTGCTTATGCCTATGAATGGGAAATGAAAATTTGTAGGAAAACGGCTTTTTGTAGCCATTCTATGCATGGAAATAAAGAGACTTTTCTATGTATAATGATGTTAAAGGAAATCTGTAAATGTTAAATGCTGTTCCTGGTAGTGTGAGATAGATGATGGAAACCCTATGTTTTCATCGCCTATCTATGGTATTTTCATCACGAGAAAAGCATAACTGGATCACGAGAGAACCCGGGTTTCATCACGAGAGAGTGTGGGTTTTATCGTGAAAGTACCCGGGATTGCTCGTGAAAGTGTGTGGGTGATATTTTGAGAGGGAAAGCATGGTTTGATTATCAGTCGATTAAAAGCTCAACTTTTCGAGAGTGAGATATATGCCGAAAAGAAGATTATGGATGGAAAATAGGCGATTCTCCGTGTTAAATCGACTAGTGTTAATATATTGAATATTTAGCATTATTGTTAATGTGTGGATTCTTTCTTGTTCTCCGATGCGTAAAGGGGTGGATTGCCTGAGGGATATAATTGTCTTAGGGGCAACTTATAGAAATTGTTTTCTAAGAGATTTGGAGAAATTTCCGGGCAAGATTTCTATCTTCGTTTACCCAATAATAGAGGGCAATGCTGCTCTAAAAGAAGTAGAAGTGAGCCAAGAAAAAATGCAACGTTGAGATATTTTATATCTAAAGTCTTGATTATTATTATTTTTTTGCGTAAATTTGCAAACGTGTAGAAAAGATAATACATTTGTAATTGCTTTATTGATAATTTATTATGAACCATTTTAAAAAGTTACTTGGGCAAACTGCGATATACGGACTTCCAAGCATATTGGGTAGATTCTTGAACTATTGTTTAGTGTTTTTGCACACAAATATTTTTGTTCCAGATAATTATGGGGTGCAAAACTACTTTTATGCTATTGCTGCTTTTATGGCTGTGGTGCTTACCTATGGCATGGAGACTGCTTATTTCCGCTATACTTCCATGGAAGAAAACAAGGATAAAGTGTTCTCAACTTCGCAGTATTCGTTGTATTTCAGCACTATTCCAATCCTCGTTTTGTTGCTTTTGTTTGCTAAGCCTATAGCTGCTTTTTTGGACTATCCTAATAATGCCAACTACGTTGTTTGGTTTGCTCTTATGCTTTCTTTGGATGCGTTGTGTGTCATACCCTTTGCTAAGCTGAGGGTGGAAAACAAGGCGTTGAAATTTGCAGGGCTTAAGTTTTTAAATATAATAGTAAACATTGTATTTAATCTTGTGTTTTTGTTGTGGCTTCCAAGCTGCTACGAGCATAGTAATGGCGAGGGTTTCATAGCACACATCTACAATCCTGAGTGGAATGTGGAATATGTTTTCTTGGCCAATCTTATAGCTAGCGTAGTCACCTACATCATTCTTTTGCCATCGGCTCTTAATTTAAGGGCCGGATTCGACAAGGTGTTGTGGAAAAAAATGTTCGTTTACGCATTTCCTCTATTGTTTTTTGGAATGGCGGGCATTGTGAATGAAACGTTCGACAGAATTCTTCTTCGCTATCTATTGCCTAGTGATATTGCTGAATCTCAGATAGGTATTTATGGAGCATGCTACAAGATTTCCATACTTATGACTATCTTTATCCAAGCCTATAAGTATGCTGCCGAGCCTTTTTTCTTTTCGTATTCCAAGGAA
>JAFZEK010000118.1 GCA_017560705.1 Bacteroidales bacterium
ACAAGAAAAAGTACCAAAAATGATTATTGCATTCATTGACTCTATATCTGCAAATCTAAATAAACCCCAAAATAGCCGTTTTAAGCCACGAATACCTATAGTATAATACCCCACTTCCAACCAATGGAAAATTGTAGCTAAAAACGCCTAAAAATTACAAAGCAGACAAAACACACAAAAATGCCATTTTTCATCCCGGTAAAAACATCAATACCCTCCGAAAAGGCGGTAATGATAGAATACAAATTCTTGGTAAGAATACAAATTCTCGGAAATAATATATATTTCAATGTTAAATTGAATTGAAATATGTATTTTTTACATCGCACTTTACATTAGTTTACATTATGTAATCTCGGTGTTTTAACTGTATATCAATTATTTAAACCAAACAAAAGCACTGAAAAATATCGCCATTTTTGGGTTATCTTCCAAGAGCCTTTAACATTTGCCTATTGTATCCGTAAATAATCGTATATCAATAAATTATCAGTAATAAACCGCAAATAAAACTGTATTATTTAACAGTCATTTCACTAGCACTTTTTACCCACCGAGATTACATATTACATTACATTACATTTTTGCAAATCGGATGTGGGAAAAATAACCCCCATTTTTAGCCACATGAAAGAAGTTGCTATTGGGGTAAATACTACACAGTGTACACCTTAGTATCACAACAAAACCCTACACAACACTGAATCAGGACAATAAGAAGCTTTGAGAAGAATCGCGACGAAGAAATATTGTCTATTTTTCTTTTTTTTGAAAGAAGCAAAATAAAAAAAACAACTTCTAAAAATTGCTTTACAAGTGATTTGTGGAATTTTACTAGAAAGATTTCTACTTTCTTTTGACCCATCATAGCGAGCTATGTGATTGAAAAAGAAATAGAAAGATTTCAGAAAAAAACGTAAACGTTGCGATTAAGCGAGTAAAGAGCAATGCCCCAGCATTAGCTCTTTCGAGCGATAGCAACATCGACGAAGTCAACCACACAAAAGTTTCAAAGAACAGTCTTTTGCTTATCCGAAACGTGGAATTTTTTAGAAGTTGCCTAAAATATATTTTACTCACAAAAACAAAAAAAAGAAGCAATAAAAATAACCTGTAAGGTATATATAATTAATATATATATACCTTACACCTCTTTTTTGTTTAAAAATAAAAGATAATTTTGTATTTAAATTATTTATTTTGGTCAAAAACAGATAGTTATTAAAAAAGTTGAAGTTACTGCTTTTTTGCCAAAAAGTTGAATTTCATTTTTTTACGGCAAGATATGTATCACATTATTTGCTTCCTTTACAATTCTTCAATGCTGATAGTGTAGCAGCTTAAAGAAAAATCCGTCTTTTTTTAAGGCAACTTCTAAAAATTGCTTTGCAAGTGATTTACGGAATACTGACTTCGTCGATGTTGGTATCACAACGTTCTTGAGAAGATTTCTGCTTTCTTTATGTTTTTCCTGATGGTAAAAAGTCGAATCCATTTCCACTCTAATTAGGAAAATCCATGCAGTAGATATGCTTCGAAAATAATCGGTTTTTTTTAACATTCAAAGGAAAATCTACACCCCTGTCTTGTGTAATGTAATGTAATGTAATGTAAACAGTGGATTGCGGAAAAAGACTATAGCAGTTTTTTAATCAGGAAATTATGAGGTAAACGAGATATTGCACTCAGATTACATTTCATTACATCGGAAATGAATAATACAAAAAACACTGCAATTTTTCATACAAATTTTGTCGCTTTTCTCTAAATAGCTCTTAAAAAATCAATACTGTTTAAGATTTTCTTATTTCTTAATTTGGGTACTTATCAGGAGAAAAAACGGTTAATCTAAAGAGTGAAAAAATTCATAAAAAAACAAGAAAAAAACGATATTTCTACTGCTGTTATTTGAGATTTGTATTTTTTAACACTGTCAATTTGTCAGTAGGTAGTAGTTTTTTTTGTCGTTGAAAAAGGTGGGTGTTTCAGCCTCCGCAGTATACCGTCAGGCGAAAGAAACCCTACTGTCAAAAATCAACTTTTTTTTCCCGCATTACATTACATTACATTACATCGCACGCATTTTTCTTTTCTGCATTACATTTTACATTACATTACATTACATCGCACGCACTTTTCTTTTCTGCATTACATTTTACATTACATTACATTACATTACATAATTCACACTCTCTTTTTTCCCGTTTGCACATTTGTTCAGCACTTGCTGAGGCGATTTTTAGAAGTTGGCATATAAGAGAATAGGTGTTTTGTGCTTGAATGACTGTGTTTTGATTATTATCGTTGAAAATTTTCTTTCATTTGATGAGAAAAAAAATTGTAAGAGTGGGAAAAAATATGTATTTTTGCACTTCGTTTAAGTATTCTATATTTGCAAAAAAGAAATATATGAAAAGGAATTTGTTTGTAGTTTTAGCAGTGTTTGTACTTTCATGTACATCTACATATTCTCATAATCACAAAGATACGTTGGGGATTGGAGGAAGTTTTGTTTTTGTGCAAAATAAAGGGCAGTGGCATTCTAATGTTGAGTTTCGCAGCTCTGCGAGGGATTTAGTTCTGTGGATGGAGAAAGATGGGTATGTAGTTCATTTGCAAGACCCTAGAAATCCAACGAGGAAAGTGCTATCGGGAGGAAATAATAAATATCGTTCTCATGCGTATAAGGTTAATTTTGTGGGAAGTTCGTCGGCGGTGAATATTGTTCCTCAGTTGCCTAGACAGGATTACGAGAATTATTATTATGGGAATGACCCCTCTAAGTGGGCTTCAAAATGTGGCATTTATGAGAAATTGAGCTATGTGAACTTGTATAAGAGTGTGGATATGAATGTTTACGGCTCATCGAAGGGTATAAAATATGATTTGATAGTGAAGCCCGGAGCTGATTTGAGCAAGGTGAAAATTTTCTATGAAGGTGTTGATGATGTGGTGCTTAAGCGAAACAATAATATAGAGATACACACTAGTATATCCACTGTAGTAGAGTTGAAGCCCTATGCTTACCAAACGATAAATGGGAAAGACGAAGAAGTGGAATGTTTTTATGTGTTGAAGAATGATACTCTGTCGTTTGCATTGGGTAAAGGCTATAATCCTTCTTATCCAATGGTTATAGACCCTGAATTGATTTTCAGCACTTACACCGGCAGTACTGCCGACAATTGGGGCACGACTGCAACGTTTGATAAAAATAGGAATACTTATAGTAGTGGTGTGGTTTTTGGGCAAGGTTATCCCACTTCGTTGGGGGCTATGGATACCTCTTATTCAGCTAATTGCGATTTGGGGATAATAAAACTGTCTTCGGATGGTACTACTCGTATGTATGCAACATATATGGGTGGAAGTCAGGGAGATATGCCTCATTCTATGTATGTCAACGAGTTTGATGAACTAGTGATAATGGGTACAACGGGTAGCTCGGATTTTCCTACAACTCCAGGGGCTTACGACACTTCGTTTTCAGGCGGAACTATTATTAACTATCTTTCGAGAAATGGTGATGATGCTACAATTCCGTATCCCAAGGGGAGTGATATATTTGTTTCAAGGTTTAGCGAAGATGGTACTCGCTTGGATGCTAGCACTTTTATTGGTGGAACGGGTAATGATGGTTTGAATTATAAGTATCATTTCTCAAACAATAATATGAATATCATTTTTGGAGGAAACGATAGTCTTTACCTCAATTATGGTGATGGGG
This sequence comes from Bacteroidales bacterium, assembly GCA_017560705.1. Lineage (GTDB taxonomy): Bacteria > Bacteroidota > Bacteroidia > Bacteroidales > P3 > HGM05376. The sequence goes on from JAFZEK010000118.1 coordinate 3,728, forward strand.
CTAGGGGTGAGCTTATTACTGACGATAGGAATAATATATATGTGGGAACGTGTACTTTTAGTAGCGATTTTCCATTGGTAGTGCCTTTTCAACCGAATTATGGAGGAGGGCAAGATGGGGTAGTTTTTAAGTTGGACTACAACTTGCAAAACTTGCTTTGGAGCAGTTATATTGGGGGCAGCGGCGATGATGCTGTTTATTCTATAGATACTGATAAGGACTATAATTTGTTGGTCACCGGTGGTTCTAATTCCTCTAATTTTCCGGTTACTCCTAATGTCGTTCAGCCGTTTAATTTAGGCGGTGGAGCCGATTGTTTTATTTCGAAAATAAGTTATGATGGAAGCACTCTCATGTCTTCCACCATGTATGGAAGCTATGCCAACGACCAATCCTATTTCGTAAGGGTTGGAAAACATAACGATGTTTTTATTTTTGGTCTTACAACTGCTGATGGCAATATAATGATACGCAATGCTTTGTACAACGTTCCTAGCAGTGGGCAGTTGTTGGCTCGTTTCACACCAAATTTGGACACTTTGGTGTGGAGTACGGTGTTTGGCACCGGCTTGCGTAGGGCAAATATTAGCCCAACGGCTTTTGCTATAGATGTGTGTGATAGGATATATCTAGCAGGTTGGGGCAGAGATTTTTGCGGATATAGAATAAACAATGTGGTTATTCCATGGAATACATACGGAACTACGGGCATGCAAACTTCGCTAAATGCTATACAATCGAATACGGATGGGCAAGATTTTTATATTGCGTGCATTAGTGGCGACGCCTCGGCATTGGAATATGCTACTTTCTTTGGAGAGCTACACCTTTCTAGTAGTGATGGTGGTGGCGACCACGTGGATGGTGGTACAAGTAGGTTTGATAAATTGGGAACTCTTTATCAAAGTGTGTGTGCTTCGTGCAATGGAACGCAAAATTTTCCTACCACGCCCGATAGTTGGGACACGGTGAATAGAGCCAGAAACTGCAATAATGGTATCTTTAAAATGAATATAAATAATGATTTTCCCGTGGCTGATTTTATCAATCGTGGAAATGGATGTGCACCCGACACTGTAGCCTTTACAAACACCGGAAGAGGTGAATCTTTTTTGTGGAGTTTTGGTGATAGCACCTATTCTACTGAAATTTCTCCGTCTCATGTATATAATTCTTCGGGTATTTACACTGTTACATTAGTTGCCTATATGGAAGGTGGTTGTACTGAGACAGATACTGTTTCTAAAACGATAGTGGTTTTGGGCGATACT
>JAFZEK010000119.1 GCA_017560705.1 Bacteroidales bacterium
AAGAGCTTTTTACGAAAGCTGGTGCTTGCTAAAGACTTATCCCGACAATAGTTTTCTCGAAAAAGTAATGGCGTATTCGCTTTACGCAATAGCAAAATACAAAAATGCCTACAACACCAACGTCGTTATAGGCGACTACAAAGATAATGAGGGCGAAATACAACAACTACATCACAGCCTAAGCGAAATGAAAAGTGCTGACTTGATGGTGCTAGCCATAAGAGAACTACACAAATACAAGCTAAAACACGGCAACAATGCCCATATATCCAAAATAACTACCGATGCAGTACAAACTCTAGCTTTAGCTGAGGGTGTACCTTTAAACTATTTCTCTAAAGAACCACCATCTACCAATGAGAACAACGACAACAAGGCTAGCAAGCCCCTAAACAAATACGAACGACTAAAACAAGGTGGTAAAAACACTAGCGATGTGGCTGACATACGAAAATACGCTTTCACCGATTTTCTTTTAACCAACGATGACTTTAAGAACTCGTTCGAAGAACATTTGAACATCAAATTGGACACCAACTGCTCCAACAACAACATTCTAATTCTCAACCCAAACTATAAATACTACTACGCCAACGGAGACTTTGACATAAAAACATCTGAACGCAAAGAAGCAAAACTATCCGACATGCTAGTCAAAGTGGTAAAAAAAGCAGGCTCAAAGGCTATAGAATACAATGGGCATCTGCTCAGAAAACAAACCTCCGACACTTTCTACAACCAATACATGGCTCTGAACGAATGGTCTAGAGAGATAAACAACCACGTCAATTTGCAACACATATCCCAACCCGAAGTAGATAAAATATTCAGCACATGGAATGCCGATGGTGTACTTTGGGCAAATGTGAGCAGCACTGCATGGCAGGGATTCTATCATTTCCCAATACCATTACCTCTGCCCTACACTACCTATCGCAATATTGCAGAAAAATGCAACACCGAAACAAACACTGTTTTCGTAAACAAAAACGGGAAAGCCACCAAAGGTGAAACCGAAGAAGTGAATAGAAACGACGAAAAAGCAGTGGTAATGCAACAGTTATACAGCAGCTACACCGCTAAAAACAACCCTGGTTATTTAGGCAAACATCTGCTAATAGGTATCAGCGGTTCACCATTCATTGGGGTGAACACATTAGAAAATTACAACAGATACAACGGTGCTTTAGACTTGGGCTTGAAGATAGAAGCCACTGTGGACAAACAACATTCCTTAACAACAGGATTTAAAATCTACACCACAGAGGGCTACGTAGTAAACACCCTCGAATTGGGTGTTCGCAAATACCGAAAAGCAGCCATAGCACCTCTTGGACCTTACATGCAGATAAGTCTTCAAGGAAGAATGGTTCCATACCCAAGAGTGATAACACCTACATACAAAAACATTACCCCAAATGATGATAAAAAAACAAGCATTATCAGCTTTGCCCCTACTCTCACACTTGGTAGAACTTACATCCATTGGAACACAATTCAGATGGACTACTTCTACACCTTTAGTTATGCTATAAACTCTGTAACACACTATGAGAACATAAAGGGCTTCTACATTGGACTTGGATTGGGTATAAGTTTATTGGCATTTTAATATCTAAAAAGAAAAAAAAACATATATATAATAATAAAACTAATTAATACATATTCATTATGAAAAAGTACATATTATTATTCATTGTAGCAGTGCTAAGCTACGGAGCAACCTTCTCTCAGTATGGGATAGCTCATCATCCAGCTATAAAACTTTCTCTTGGCACCGATGTAAACCGAAGTTGCACTACATCATTAGACGAAAGCTATTCTAATCAAGGTTTTGACAATCATGGTTTCTTTCAGCTTTATCTTCACAATGCTGTTATAAACCACAGCTCAAGATACTTTATTGCAGTAGATGGCAACCTAAGCCATAATAAATTATACTACCTTGACGGTGGCTTTAAATTAAGTTTCGACAAGACTGGCTTCAACATTTGGGGACGAAAAACCTACGCCAACGACAACACCGACGAGTTAGAATATTTCTACGAATACGAGACATCTAATCTTGGTGTAGGTATATCTTTCTCTGGTGGATTGAAATTATTAAACAACAGAATAAACCTTGGTGTAGGCATTGGCTTTTTAAGCAAAATACCCTTAGGCAATTTACCACAAAGCTACGACAACAAACCTACAGAAATACTTGATTTAATGCAAGCTGCCGTAGTGCCTCAAGCTACCATCACTCTGTATATGTTAGATAATCTATTCATCTTCACATCTTACGGAATAGAGAAACACATTTTCAACAGCTACTACGGCTTGACTGCTAGCAAAGGCTTAAAATACACCTCATCATTCATCTGCGTGGGGCTTGGATACGACTTTTTAGGCAAATAATAAAAATAGAAAGGAATAAAAAAATGAAGAAGATATTTACAACATTAGGGCTAATGCTTACCCTTATGGGCAGCAACGCCATTGCTCAAAAAATTGAGATTGGTGAACGAAACGACTACGTAAGATTCGAAAGTTCATTGCTAGGACAAGACGAAAACAACTACTATGTGATGGTGGGATACAACTACAACAAAGAAAACAAAGGCGGTTCCACTTTGTACACCTACGACAAAAATCTGAACATCGTAAGTGAAAACCACATAGATGAGAACCTTCGTACTCTAACTACTCATTCTTTCATCACCAACAACAAAATATCTATGGTGCAAACCGACAACAAATTCTACACAATGACGTGTGAGGTGATAGACAAAGCCACGAAAAACAGTTCCACAAAGAAATATTTCTTCGACGACTTGACAAAAAACGACATTGCAGACTTGACAACTTGCACCTCTGCTGATGACTCACTATTCTTTGCCATGAAAACCATTTTCAACCAAAAAAATGGCGAGATAACAAAGTCTAAAATGATACTTTTCGACAACGAACTTAACGAACTTTGGAGCAAAGATTACTTTTTACCTGCTTCATCAATAATGCTAACCAACGACGGTGAAGTGATTGGTGCTACTCATTATAGAGACAAAAATGAAAACCAAAATTTAATTTTCACCATCATAACAGGCAACAACGAAACTAACTTTGAAACCACTGTTTCGAACATAAAAATTGGCGACGTAGAAATAGCTAACTACAACGATGGTATAATATTAGCCTACGGACTTATTGAATCCGACGGTAAAAAAATAAAAAACGGACCCTACTCAACCACCGATGCCTACAGCGGTTTTTATACCCTAACCTACAACACCAAAACTAAAACTTTGGGACAAGTAAGAAAATACAATTTCAGCAACGACGACTACAATATCGTTGAAAACAAGAAAGCTAAAAATAAGAATCGCAACACCGACATGGCTTTTCTTTTAGCTTTGGATGAACTTCACACTGCCGATGGTGGTGCTGTGGTAAGCTATGCTAAAAACTTTCAACACATATACCGAGACCAATACGGTTTGACATGGAAACAAAAAGTTATGGGCGGCATACTTGTGTGGAAAATAGAAGCTGATGGTTCTATAACATGGCATAATGGTTTCAGAAAATCCATGAATGCAGGAATGTTTGAAAACTCTCACTACACGCCTCACTATCTAACATCCAATGGCGACGTGGTTTTCGTAAACGAACACAGCAAAAAAGATAAGTTAGACAACACCTCGACAGTGAAAACCGTAGCAAAACGATACAACAGAGAAGCTCAACAAGGTAGTGGTCCTCTTCCCAACAATATAACACTTGTGCGTTTCGACAAAAACGGCAACATAACCTACGAAATTATTCACTCCGAAAAGAAAATGCTTCTTGTGGGCAACCCCAATGTGGTGAAAGACGACAAAGTTGTGATGCTACACGTTTCTAACGGCAACGAACCTGGTGGACTTGTTCGTATTAATTTGAAATAACTTACAGAAAAAAAATGTCCAATGCGAATATAGTTTTATACAAATAAAAGACTGAGGTGGAGAAACTAAAAACAAAATCTCCACCCTGTTTTTTTCTAAAACACAAAATAAGGCTGAAAGAAAGAAATATCTCACACCTTAACATTCTTTTATGAACCATTCCTCATGAATTAGTGTCTATCACTATATATCAAACAACTAAATATTGCAAATTATGAAACGGTTCGAAATATTATTTATCATAATGATGATACTCGTTGTACCGAGTGTAAAATCTCAGTTGCAGGTAACAACTGCAATAGAATTTCCACGCTCATGGACACCCGATTCATTAGTACGTAATATACTACTATCTGAAGGCGAAGAGGTGTACAATATCAAATTTGGCAATATGACAGGCGACAGCATAAGCTGCAATGCTTTAGGAACTTTTTCTACAGGAAACAGACCTACAAACCTTGGCATTCGCAATGGAATAGTAATATCCACTGGGCACGTGTATCAATGCATCGGACCCAACAGCACCACCAATATGAGCTCTCAAGCTGATGTGTGCAACGAATATATCGATGCTTCGCTCGAAGCATTAGCTTACCCAAATGTAGTGAGAGATGCAAGCACTTTGGAGTTCGATTTTATACCTAAAAGCGACACCATACAATTCAGATACGTCTTCGGCTCGGAAGAATACCCCGAATTTGTGGGTGGAAACTACAACGATTTATTCGGTTTCTTTATCTCTGGACTAAACCCCGCAGGAGGAAGCTATAATAACTTCAACATTGCCCAAATACCTAATACTTCTCAACCTATATCCATAAACACTGTAAACCACCGACAAAACTCTGAATACTACATCGATAATACCGACGGGTCTACAATACAATTCGATGGTTTTACAACTGTGCTTACTGCTAAAGCTGCCGTTGTACCATGTCAAACATATCATCTAAAAATATCCATCTGCGATGTGGGCGATGACATATACAACAGTGCTGTGTTTTTGGAAGCAAATAGTTTCTCGTCAAACACTATATCAACATCTTACACCAACCCCAACGATTTGGGCTCACCACTCGAAATCCACGAAGGATGCTACGGTGTAAACGTAAACTTCTCTCGCCCTTTTGCTGAAAGCACAAATAAAATTATACCCATCACCATAGGTGGTACTGCTGCTAATGGTGTCGATTATCAACCTGTGTCGCCATACATTATCTTTCAAGCAGGCGAAACAGAATACAACCTCACCATATCCCCAATAATGGACAGTGAAGAAGAAGACGACGAAACCGTGGAACTCATATTTCACATCAACGAATGTGAGACGGACACCATTGTTGTCACCATCCACGATGTGAAAGAAATGGAAGCTAAAATAACCTACTCACCACCATTGGCAGACGACACCACCGTGGTGCTCACTGCTGCCGTGGAACACGGATACATAACACCACATATACCCTACGAATACCTTTGGAACACTGGTGAAACCACTCAAAGCATTACAGTGCACACTCTGCCTACTGCCGACTATTGGTACACTGCCACCGACAGATGTAAAAGCTCTCAGAGCGACACCGTCACCATTGGAGTGTTGAGAGATTTTGCCTTTTTGCCAGATGAAGCATTCGTGTGCTGGGGCGACAGTGCTTATTTGTCAACCAATGGTGCTGACTTCAGCGTGTGGTGCAATGGCGACACCGCCAACTCAATAACAGTATACACCGAAGTGGACAAGGAATACACCGTAACATCATGGAAATATTGGAACAGACAATGGTGGAGCGATACCGACACCGTAGCAGTCATTGTAAAACCTAACCCAATAGCAAAAATAAAACTGCAACCCGAAGTGGTGACAACTGCTAACCCACTAATAAAATTAATAGATGTAAGCACCAACGGATACGAAAGAATATGGAATTTTGAAACCGACGAAAGCAAATACGAAAGCTCAGTGTGGTACACTATGCCGTTCAGAGACTCTGTCGTGGTGGAACTTATATCATTCAACAGCATTAAATGTACCGACACCACTCACGCTACCATTTACATGATAAGCGAAGAAATTTGG
>JAFZEK010000120.1 GCA_017560705.1 Bacteroidales bacterium
AAATACTGCTAATCTATTTCCCTACAAAACGATGCAATTACAATCGAGATTTGCGAACAGCAAACAGTACTGAAAGCATTGAAATAAATATTACCAATACAAAAACAACCACAAAATCATCCAATCTCATAGCCACTGGAAAACTATCTACAATGCAATTATCGCCCATTTTTATGATTCCAAACACATCTTGCACTATGCAAACCACGAAACCTACAACTAGCCCAAGCACCGTTCCAGCCACGGATATTAACCCACCTTCGCAGAAGAACACTTTTTTTATCAACGACCTAGATGCACCCATGCTTTCGAGAGTTCTAATATCTTTTCGTTTATCTATAATAAGCAAAGACAACGAAGAAATTAAATTCAATGACGCAACCACCACTATGAGCGAAAGGATTAAGAATACACCTAATCGTTCAGACTTAAATATCTTGAAGTAAAGAGGCTGCTGATCAAACCTATCCTTCACAGAGTATTCACTTCCCAGCATTTGTTGTATCAACTGTTTGGTCTCTTGCAATTTCTTTTCTTCAGCCACATTCACCGACACGAAGGAGACTTCCGAAGGTGTATAGTTCATCAACGACCTCACAAAATCAATATCTGCAATAACGTATTTGTCATCCACATCTCCCTGGATTCTAAAGTTTCCAGTAGGCAAAACGTATGCACTATTGAAAGCATTTTCAAAAGAAAAACCCAAGTTTCCTGTTCTTCTGGGAATGTGTACACCCACGGGAGTATGAGCATCGTATGGATTCACCCCTAGCCTGTAATATATTCCCGCACCCATAACAACATATTTATTCGAACGCTCATCCTTGAGTTCATATTTCCCCACATACAGCATAGAATCTATACCATTAGTTTTATGGTAATTATCCTCCACTCCACGCATGGTCACTATCCTATTTTGCTCCTTATATGTCATCCACATATTTTCTTCTACCACACATGTTGTAGATTCCACATTGGGCAAAGCTTTTAATTCTTCGTAAGGAATATCGGTCAAAAGGAACGTTTTTCCCTCTCTTGCTTCTATTTTTAATTGAGGGTCAAATATATTGAAGATAGACTGAGTCAAGTTGCCTATTCCATTATACACGGATAGTACTATAATCAAAGCCATTGCTCCAATAGCAATACCAACCAATGAAATCCAAGAGATTACATTGATTACACTTTTCTTTTTCTGCGAAAAAAGATACCGTTTAGCAATGAAAATAGGCAGCTTCATAAGTCTTTATATATTACATCATTTACACTAAGATTCCAATCCCAAAATCTTTACCTTTCAATTCAAGGTACTACTGTTTTAAAAGATTCTCTATATTTTCTATATAATCCAACGAATCGTCCAAATAAAAGAACAAATTAGGGATTATACGAAGCTGTTTTCCCACTCTAAAACCTAGTCTGCGTCTCAAATCAGGGATATTTTCCTGAATTTTATTCATTACATCCTCTTTGGTTTCTCCGCCTATTGGAAATATACTCACCAATATACGAGCAATGGATAAATCGGGTGAAATACGAACCCTTGTAACGCTAATCATAGAATTTCCCAAGATACTTTTTGTTTCTCTTTGGAAAATTTCGCTCATGTCTTGCTGTATTAATCGAGCTATTTTTTGTTGTCTTGTACTTTCCATATTTTGCAAAGATACTAATAAATGTCTATTTAGAAAAACTCTTTTTCTTTTGCATTAGCAATCAAAACATTACAAAAGCCAATTCGAGGCTACACTGTAAAAAACGAAGGGATCTTTGGAGCATTTTTCTACCATTTCTAGTAAGAAAAAGATTTTTTTAGAAAATAAAATAGTTATATTCCAATATTTTGTGTAGTTTTGCAAATTAAAAACAGAACTAAATGGAAGCAGTAAAAGCAAAGAAATATTTGGGACAACACTTTTTAAAGGACGAAAATATAGCATACAAAATAGCTGAAAGTCTGTCCACCGACGTTGGAAATGTATTAGAAATAGGTCCGGGAATGGGCGTTCTTACGAAGTACATTTTAAATCAAAAACATCCCAACTTTTGGGTTATAGAAATAGATGAAGAATCGGTTGAATACCTAGGAAAACACTATCCCGAACTAAGAAATCACATCTTTTATGGCGATTTTTTGAAGCTAGACCTATCCCTTCTATTTTCTTCCGACTCGTTTTCTATTATAGGCAACTTCCCCTACAACATATCTAGTCAAATACTATTCAAAATCTTTGAAAACAGAAACCAAATACCCGAAGTAGTAGGTATGTTTCAAAAAGAAGTAGCAGAAAGGGTAGCAGCAAAATCCGGCAGCAAAATATATGGAATACTCAGCGTTCTTTTGTCGGTGTATTACGACATTGAATACTTGTTTACCGTAAACGAAAACGTATTCAATCCTCCACCAAAAGTGAAATCCGCTGTAATTCGATTAAAAAGAAACAATGTTGAAACTCTAGAATGTGATGAAAAGCTATTTGTGCGTGTGGTAAAAGCAGGTTTCAATCAAAGAAGAAAGACTCTACGCAACGCTCTAAAATCATTAAACTACAATCTCGACTCAGTTCCAGATAAGTTTTTGAAAGCAAGAGCAGAACAATTATCTTCCGACGAGTTCATTGAACTAACAAAGATATTAGAAAACAGCCAAAATAACGTTTAATTTTTAATACACAAACAATAGGAGAAAACATAATGGAGCTATCAGTTTTAGACTCAATAGTATTAGCTATTGCATTTTCTTTAAATCTATTTATCACCTCATCTGCAGTTGCTAAAGGCAGCAACATCCGCTATACAAAAGGAATATTACAGTCCATTATTTTAGCTATTTTCCAATGCTTGTTTTTATTTACAGGTGCATGGCTAAGCAGTTTATTCAATATGGGAGAAATTACCTACGACCGAACAATAACATCGGGAGTAATGATAATTATGGCTATAAAGATATTTGTAAACATAATTAAGAACCATAGAACAAAAGACTTAATAACCATCACAAACCTTCAATCAATGCTTTTCTTATCCATAGCAACAGCTATGAACACCTTTATTATAGGCATAGCATTAGGATTCTCTTATGATACTACCCAATTCTCTATTACTATGATTCTTACACTTATACTTGGCATAATATTTTCAATCATTGGTATATTTTTTGGTCGACAAAAAATGAAAATCCCCACACGACTAATACTATCCATTGAAGCAGTGCTACTCATCGAACTAGCTATAAAGATGTATTTTCAGTAAAACCAGATGTAAACATCATAGAACAAGAGTAATATATGCGCAAAGTAATCAGCCATAGAAAAACAATGAAAACAATAAGCAAAATACTTATACTACTGATAGCATGTAGC
>JAFZEK010000014.1 GCA_017560705.1 Bacteroidales bacterium
AGAACTTTGGCTCTACTGTAGGTGGGTTGCTTACGCCGAAAAGCAATTCGATAAACGGCACTATCATAGCAAAAGAGAAAAGAGAAAAGAACACAAAACAAATGTTGAAGAATACGTTTAGTGTTATTTCTTTTGGGAAAAAGCGTAGATATTTAAATATTCTGAATATGTCTTTCATCGTCTTACTAGGTGTTTATGTTTTTATTTACGTGTTATTACAAATACTGTTCTTCTGTTTTTGGCTCGGCCTTCTTCGGTGTCGTTGGAGGCTGTGGGTTTTTCTGCTCCCATACCTCTATATTCTAGTCGGTCGGGGCGTATGCGTTTTTCTATAAGGTAGTCGTATACGGATTTTGCACGTCTTTCGGATAGTATTCTATTTTCTTCGGCATCTCCTACGTTGTCGGTGTAGCCTTCGATGGATACATGCACTGTGGGGTTCTCTATTAGAAATTCTATAAAGGCATCTATCACCATGGTAGTGCTAGGTGTTAGGTTGCTAGCATTGTTTTCGAAAGTTATGTCGTTGATGTTGTAGCTTACACCTTCTTCTATAGGGAGAATTTGGAAGCGTAGTGCCGAATCGGAGGTGTAGTTCTCTTTTTTTGTAAATAGCATAGAGCTGAAAGCATATCCTTTTCTTTTTGCTATTAATATATAGTTTTTGTCCGAATCCAAAACGGCTGTAAATGTTCCGTCGTGGTCGTCGATTTTATAGAATGTTTTCGCTTGGTTCCCACTTACGAAAAGTTCAAGTTCTCCGCCTATTGGGTTGTTGTTCTCGTCTTCTACTATGCCTTTTATTAGAGTCACTTTGTTGGGGCGTATGGAGGGGTAGAGGTCGAACTCGCAGATGTCTGAATTGCCAAGCCCCGAATGTTTTGATGATGAAAAGTAGGCTTTATCTCCGGTTGTGGTTACTCCGAAACACATTTCGTCGTCGCCGGTGTTTATAGGGTATCCGAGGTTTGTAGGTTTTCTGTTTTTCTTGTCGTTGTCTATTTTTGTGTAGTACATGTCGTATCCGCCCAGTCCTTCCCATCCGTTGGAAGCAAAGTATAGCGACACACCATCGGGGTGGATAAAGGGTGAACATTCGTCGCCTTCGGTGTTTACAGATGGTCCTAGGTTTTCGGCACGGCCCCAGTCGCCGTTTGGTAAGCGTTTTACACGCCAAATGTCGGAACCACCCATGCCCCCAAAGCGGTTGCTAGCAAAGTATAGCACACTGCCATCGGGCGTTATAGATGGTTGTGATTCCCACGACGTTGCGGTGTTTACCATGTTGCCTGCATTCTGCGGCTCGCTCCAATATCCGTTTTCGTATATAGTGTAGTATATGTCGGAGTTGGAGTATTCGCCGTCGGTTTTTGCCGTTGAGGCAAAGTATAGCAGCTTGTTGTCGGCTGTAAGAGTGATGTATTTCTCGTTTTTTCCAGTGTTGAAAGGAGGGTCTAGGCTTCGTCCTTTGTTGAATTTGCCGTCTTTACCTCGCTTGCTTTCTAGTAGTTTTGGTGTTTTAGTTTCTAGCTCTTGTTTGTAGAACGAACTGTTGTCTTCGTTTTTCATCACTTCGCGTATGTAGTACATGCGGCTGCCGTCCACTGTTTGGTATGCCAAGTATTCTGCTGCCGACGATGATACGCCGCTTATGCTTTTGGGGTCGAAGGGTACGGGGTTAAGGTAGGCTTCGTTTAGCTTCCTCGACCAATGGGCGTACACTTCGGCTTGTTCTACATCTATGTCGTCGTATAGGTCGGGCTGTATTTCTATTTCCGAAAGAAACATGTCGAAGTTCATAGCCGCACGCTCGTAGCGTTCGTAGCTGTAGTTTACTATGCCCATATAGTAGTGGACACGTGCATCGGCAAAGTCTGGACACAATTCTAGCACTTTGGAGAAGTATTTGTCCATGGCTTTCAGGTTCTCTTTTTGTGCAGCTATTAGCCCCATTAGGAAATAAGGCTCTGGTGCTTCGGGCTCTTGTTGTATGAGCTTTCGAGCTATATCACTGCTGCTAGTGTGCATGTTGCTTTCATAAAGTTTGTATGCCTGCTCATATTCTTTTTTTGACTTTCGGCTTAGCTCCACTTCGCATAGTTGTTGTGGAAAAGCACTAATATTTATGAGCAAAGCAATCAATATAACTATATTTTTTTGCATAGTAGTTCGGTTTTATTTTCTCTTAATGTCTTACTGCTAGTTTGTTAATAAGAAAATTTTGAGTGCTACGGCTTTACAAAGATAAGAAAAAATATATAGGCAACTTCTAAAAAATTCTACGTTCTAGGAAATATTATTATTAAATAAATGGACTTTTGCGTGTTTTGCGTTTTTTCTTGGAATCTTTCTGTTTCTTTTTCAATTGCATAGCCCGCTATGATGAGTCAAAAGAAAGTAGAAATTTTCTTAAGAAAATTCTGCAAATATCCTGCAAAGCAATTCTTGCAAGTAGCTGATAAAAGTCCTATTGCAAAATTTCTTTTTCCCTACTAGAAATTTCTTTTTTTACTGGGATGGGAATTTAAATCACAACATGATTTAATCAAATCACGTCATGAGTTTATTAAATCACATCGTGCTTTTATTAAATCACGTCGTGATTTAAATAAATTGCATTGTGCTTTTATAAAAATATGTAGGGGTAATAATTTTTTCTAGTACCGGTTAGTTGCTTTGAGATGCCGGAATTCTTAGGTGAAAAGAACTTTTATTTTTCAGGCAACCCTTAGTATAAAATTCTCGATTCTAGGATTTATGTATTGAAAGTTGCACTTTCTTCCGATTGCACCGGATGAATGCTAAAGATGAATAAGTTCAAAAATGAGATAGGAATAAGTTGTATATGGAAGAAAAAAAACGTATTTTTGCAGATTATTTATCATCACATAAACAATAGTTATTATGGCTAATTTCACACATTTACACGTGCATACCCAGTATTCTATATTGGATGGAGCTGCAAATATAAAGGCGGTGCTAGAGCGAGTAAAAGAGCTTGGCATGGATTCGTTGGCTATAACGGACCACGGCAATATGTATGGAGTATTGGAATTTTTCAATACTGCTAAGAAGGTGGGTATTAAACCTATATTGGGCTGCGAAATGTATGTGGCCGAAGATAGACACAACAAGACGGGTCCTGAAAGCCGAAGCGGATACCATTTAATATTGTTGGCTAAAAATGAAATAGGTTATAATAATCTTATCAAGCTATGTTCTTTGGGATTCCTGAAAGAGAACTATTATTATACTCCACGTATCGATAAGGAACTGCTTAGGCAATATTCCGAAGGGCTTATCTGCTGTTCGGCGTGTTTGGGAGGCGAGTTGCCACAAACGATTATGAATAAAAACATCGATGCGGCTTCGCTAGTCGTAGAGGAGTTTAAGGAGCTTTTTGGCGAAGACTATTACCTAGAAATGCAAAACCATGGGCATGAGGACCAAAAACTTGTGAATGCCGCTCTTATTGAACTCTCTAAAAAGCACGGTGTAAAGCTTATTGCTACCAACGATATTCACTTTGTGAACAAAGAGGATAAGGACGCTCACCATATTCTGTTGTGTGTAAACACTGGTAGAAAGTTCGACGATGAAACCAGTATGGGCTACACTGGAGAGGAGTATGTGAAGAGCGAAGAAGAAATGCTAGCATTGTTTGCCGAGTGTCCGGAAGCGATAACCAACACTCAGGAGATTGTAAATAAAATAGAACACTTTGAGCTAGAACGCAACATTATATTGCCAAAATTCCCTCTTCCTGATGGCTTCGACGAAATGCAATACCTTACACACATCACTTGGGAAGGTGCTGCAAAGCGTTATCCTGTAATGACCGACGAGATAAAGGAGCGTATACAATTCGAGCTGGATACTATAGAAAAGATGGGCTTTCCGGGCTATTTCCTTATTGTGCAAGACTTTATTAATGTATCTCGCAACGAGCTTGGTGTTATCATAGGTCCGGGTCGTGGTTCGGCGGCAGGTTCTGTTATTGCCTATTGTATAGGTATTACCAATATTGACCCCGTTAAGTATAAGCTACTGTTTGAGCGTTTTCTTAATCCAGAGCGTATTAGTATGCCCGATATTGATGTGGACTTTGATGACGAAGGTAGGGAAAAGGCTTTGCAATATGTGATGGATAAATATGGTGCCGACCATGTGGCACAGATTGTTACCTTTGGTGCTATGGCTGCCAAGTCTGCAATAAAAGACGTGGCACGCGTGATGGATTTAGACTTGCCTACCTCTAATATGCTTGCTAAGCTAGTGCCTGAAAAACCTGGCACCACGTTGAAGAAGGCTTTCGAAGAAGTGCCTGAGCTTAGAGAGTATAGGGATAATGGTCCTGAGCTTGTGAAGAAGGTGTTGAAGTATGCCGTGCAGTTGGAAGGCTCTATCCGCAATACCGGTGTGCATGCTTGCGGTGTTATTATTGGTCCTCAGGATATTTCCAATTTTGTACCTGTGGCTTCTGCCAAGGATTCAGACCTTATGGTTACCCAGTTTGAAGGTAAGCTTATAGAGTCGGTAGGTATGTTGAAGATGGACTTCTTGGGGCTTAAAACATTGTCGATAATAAAGACAGCTTGTCAGAATATAAAGAAGCGTCATGGTGTGGAGTTGGATATGGACAATATTCCACTGAACGATGAACTTACATATAAGCTATATCAAAATGGTGCCACAGTGGGAACGTTCCAATTCGAGTCCGAAGGTATGCAGTCGCACTTGCGTGATTTGAAACCTACGCGTTTCGAAGACCTTATTGCTATGAATGCTCTTTACCGTCCGGGTCCTATGCAGTATATTCCTCAGTTTATTGCTCGTAAGCATGGCAAAGAAAAGATAGAGTATGACATACCTATGATGAGTGAATATTTGGACGAAACTTACGGTATCACCGTGTACCAAGAGCAGGTGATGCTTCTTTCTCAATCCATGGCCGGTTTTACCAAAGGACAAGCCGACGGATTGCGTAAGGCTATGGGTAAGAAACTGAAGGATAAGATGGCTGAGCTTAAAACTAAGTTTGTGGATGGATGTAGAAAGAAAGAGTTGCCCGATGATAAAGTGGAAAAGGTATGGTGCGACTGGGAAAAGTTTGCCGAATATGCTTTCAACAAATCTCATGCCACTTGTTATTCTTTTGTGGCATATCAAACGGGTTATCTTAAAGCTCATTATCCGGCCGAATATATGTCGGCGGTGCTAACTCACAACCTTAGCGATATTAAGAAAATCACTTTCTTCATCGATGAATGTAGGAGATTAAAGATTCCGGTGCTTGGACCCGATGTGAATGAAAGTGATATTCACTTTATGGTAAACGATAAAGGTGAAATACGTTTTGGCCTTGGAGCCATAAAGGGAATGGGAGAGAATGCTGCTGCCGAACTTATTGCCGAAAGGGAAGCCAACGGTAAGTTTACCAGTATTTTCGATTTCTTTGAACGTGTGAACCTGAAATCTATAAATAGTAAGAACTTGGAGTCGCTAGCCAAATCAGGCTCTTTTGATACTTTTAGCGATATTCACCGAGCTCAATATTTCTATAAAAAAGATACTGATTCTACCAATTTTATTGGTCGATTAATAAGATGGGTGAATAATAAAAACAGTGGCGACGCTGCACAGGTGTCGTTGTTCGACACTTGCGAGACGCTGAAACAAGAAGAATATCCGGCAATTCCGGAAGCTGAACGTTGGAGCAACAACGAGCAAGCCAATAATGAAAAAGAGGTGATTGGCTTCTTTATGTCGGGGCATCCACTAGATGATTATAAGGCGGAGATAAAGTGCTTTACCAACACTCGTGTGTCTGAGCTTGAAGATTTATCTACTTTGAAGACTAGGCAAGATATAAAGTTTGCGGGTATTATAACTGCTTGTAGCAGTGGAATGACTAAGACCAACAAGCCTTTTGGTAAGTTCACCATCGAGGATTATGATGGTTCTTATTCCATTGCTTTGTTCTCCGACGACTATGTAAAGTATAGAAACTTTCTTCAAAACGATATGTTCGTTTTCTGTAAGGCTACAGTGAAAGAAAAAGCTTGGAAAAGAGAGGGCGAAGTTGAGGCGTTGGAGCTTAAGATTGTAGACATGATTTTGCTAGAAAGCGTGATGGATAAGTTTACGAAGAGTATAGTTATTCATGTGAAGCTAGGCGACATAACCGAGGACTTTTGTGCAAGAATGGAAAAGATTATAAAGCAGAACAAGGGCAAGGTTACTCTTTCATCGCTAGTGAGAGACGACATAAACAATGTGGAGTTGCGTATGATTTCGGATAAGAAGGTGGATCCTCATGGATTTATCAAATCAATAAGAGGGATGGAAGAGATACGTTCTTTTGAAATTCATTAAGCATAAAACGCCAAATCATGAAACTGCAAACTATAGTGGAGCCCAAACATGAAGGTCAAAAGCTGGACATAGGTAGCAAAGTCCTCTTGCTAGGCTCTTGCTTCACCGATTCTATTGGGCGAAAGATGGAGTACTTCGGATTCCAATGTTGCAGGAATCCTTTTGGTATACTATATAATCCTTTCTCCATTGCTACTGCTTTGGAGCATTGCATAGCCGGCAAGGATATAACTGAGGACGACTTGGTGTGTCAAAACAACGTTTGGCATTCGTGGTTGCACCACAGTTCTTTCTCTGATGTGGATAAGGATAAGTGTTTGGAAAACTGCAATGCTGCTATACATCATGCTCATAACTTCATGAAACATGCCAACTATGTGATAATAACTTGGGGCACGGCTTTGGTGTATACGTTGAAAGAGAAAGAGCTCGTGGTGGGCAATTGTCATAAAATGCCCGGAACAATGTTTCATCGTGGTATGGCTTCCGTAGCCGATGTGGTGGAAAGATATACACAGCTTGTGAAACATCTACAAGCCTACAACCATCAAGCTAGGATAATATTCACAGTAAGCCCTATACGACATTGGAAAGAAGGATATAGGGAAAACCTACTGAGCAAATCTGTGTTGCATTTGGCTATAGATGAACTACAACGCACTGTTGGAGGTTGCTTGTACTTCCCATCCTACGAAATAGTGATGGACGAGCTGAGGGACTACAGATTCTACGATGTGGATATGCTGCACCCTAGCACTGTGGCGGTAGAGATAATATGGGAAAAATTCCTGAACACATATACCGACGAACGCACCCGACAGATATGTGGCATGGTGGATAAATATAGGAAAATGAAAGAACATCGTCCGTTTTTCCCCGAAGCTGAAGAATATAAAAAGCACTTGCTGAAAACGGAACAGCTGGAAACCGAACTTAGGAATTTGTTAGGTAGAGACATAACGGATTAATTGTGTAAAGGCAACTTCTAAAAATTGCTTTGCGAGTGATTTACGGAATAC
>JAFZEK010000121.1 GCA_017560705.1 Bacteroidales bacterium
ATCATTCTTTTTAGCACTTCGCCATTTGGAAGAATAATCTTTAGTGTATATACACCATCCGGCAAAGATTCCACATTCATTTCGGAAACATTTTCTTTGGACATCAACACACGGCCGTGCATATCCATTACATCTATTCTTTTCACCTCATCAGTATTCACATATACCACTTTAGATGTTGGGTTTGGATAGATGAACAAATCTTCATATAGGTCGCAATCTTCGATACCATCAGATTTTGCAAAATAAGCTACAAATGATGAATCTTGAGTAACGACGATGTTTCGTGGGTTTTCAGTATTACCATCATTCCAATGTGTGAATATATACCCTTGGTTAGGATAAGCACTGATATTAGCTACAGAGTTAAACTGGTAGTTATCGGTTCCATATACACTACCCATTGTTTCATTATCCGAAGTTACGGTTATAGAATAATAGATAGGAACAAAGTCCACCATATACGTTTCGTTTCCTGTCACCAACACCCTTCTAGGATTATCGGTATTGCCATCTACCCAACTTTCAAAACGATAGTTTTCGTATGGTATAGCAGTAAGCTCTGCCCATGTGTTGTAGGCATATCTTCCAGCACCTTCTATGCGTCCCATTGTTTCATCATTCACTTCGGTGCTTATCATAAAGGTGTCAGGAACAAAAACAGCTTCTAAAGTCAAGTTTGAGGTAACGGTCAAGTTGCGAGGATTAGCAGTAATACCATCCGACCAGTTATGGAAACGATAATTAGTTTTAGCTATTGCAGTAAGAGTAGCCGTAGTATTTTCCACATATACACCAGTGCCTGTAGTGCTACCCATGTTGGTGTCGTTGACATTCAAACGAACAATGTACATATCCTGAGCATTGGTAGTAAATATAGCCGAAACAGTAGTATCATACATCACGGTGAAACGTATAGTATCATCGGTATTATAATCGCCCCAACAAACGAACTGACAATTATTGGCGGGCTCTGCCACAAGAGTAACTTCAGTGCCCATGCCATAAGTACCCACACCACTTACACTACCATACTGTGCATTATTTACCGAGGCTGCTACTTGTCTATATATAGGAGTACCACTAACAGTTACATCATCCACTGCTACTCCATATCCTCCATTAGCAGTTCCTTCAAAAGCTATCTGATAAAGTTCTGTAGGGTTTGGCAATGGAATACTATCAAAAGTCCATGTAGATATATTTTGAGTATATTCAGCCAAAAGAGTCCATGACTCTGTAGGGCTATTTCTATAATAAACCCTTAGTTCATCTTGTCCTCCATTCGTTGCTGTATTTTCTAT
The DNA here is from genome assembly GCA_017560705.1 of Bacteroidales bacterium. GTDB lineage: Bacteria > Bacteroidota > Bacteroidia > Bacteroidales > P3 > HGM05376. Next base: position 1,305 of record JAFZEK010000121.1, read on the forward strand.
TTGCTCATGCCAGAAAGTAAGATAAGGATTAGTTACAGTATTCAAATTTATGTATGGCGAAACATATTTAGTAACAAATAAACCATCCTCATTTGTCATTTTAGAAAATAAAATATCCATTATCCCTGAATGAACTTCAAAAGTGCCTACACTTCCACACCAAGACCTCCAATCTTTAGTACCTAAAACATATTCTTGACTCCAACAATCATGTTCTAATGATTCAAAACCTTCGGTAAATGGCAAATAATTAACAGGACAAGCAGTAGTAAATTCTGTAACAGTAGTCCATATTCCGGTGTCGCCTTCGCCACACACAGGTCTTACATAGAATTCATAATCGGCAGAAGGTGTCAAACCTGTAAGTGTGTAAGTATTGGTATTGGTAAACACTCTAGTACCAGTGCCCAAAGTAAAACCTTGCAAACCATATTCTATTTGATAACCTTCAGTTTGAACAACGCCCATCCATCTAAGAACAGCCGAAGTAGGAGCAATGCAAAATGCACCTACATTTTGAGGCGGAGGGCATGTCATTATGTTATAGTCAAAAGTTATGGAATCGCCGTTGTTATCCGAAATATTGGTTATTTCTAAATAAGCTCTAGCACCATTGGTTAGGAACGGATAAGGATCAGTAAGAGGGTTGAAAGTAGGTCTATTTACCGAAGAACTAAGGTTTGCCATATTTACAATTCCATTAGTTCTAGGGCTACCACCGGGGCGGAAAATATAAACTTCGTCCAACACATTATTACCATTATAGTCGGCGTTACCTTCGTAGCGAGTATCTACACGATATACTAACAATCCCGAACCTGGCAATGCTGTTTCAAACTCCTTAGTGGTCTTTCTGTATTCTACAACGAAGAATTGGTAACTTAAATCTGTAGGTATTTTGTAGCATACATTTTCATTGGTTTCAGAACCCAACGCATACAATGTGTATGTTCCCGATTGAGTAAGAGTAGGAATACTATCTATCCAGTTGCCATATTTATATTTCATATAAGCCAAGGAATGTTGAGGAGGATTAGCGTTTTGCTCCATCAAATCCCAACTTCCGGCAGATGAGAACCACTCACCTTCTGGCTCATAGTGATATAAGTCGGGGGCACTCAAAGTGTGAAACATCTCATGACAAAGAACCGAAGGAGTAAAGTAGGCAGGTGCCGACTCTAATTGGAAATTATAGTCGTATACTCGTTTTCCATTGATTGTAGCATATTCATATAACAACCACGAACGATGAGGCCACAACAAATCGCTCCAACCATCAACGTTTCCTTTTACGACAAAGACTACGTTGTCTACATTTCCATCGTCGTTCATATCCACATTCAATGAAGCAGGAATACTCGAAGACACTGCATCTACTGCATTCTTTAGCAAGGCTTGTTCTCTCAAATATCGTTCGGTAGAGCCTTGGTAGCCCAAAGTGTTAGATGAAGAATAGGGTTGATAGTAGTTTCTTGAATATGTGTCTTGATAAGAAACAATAGTTGTACCGCCATTAGCCGGAGCCGGGTAGAAATAAGATTTTAAGTTCAACTTATTATACGAAGCAGCTTTAAAATAATTGTTCATAGAGTTGGCTCCGGGGGTAGAGTCGTTGAACATATTATTTACAGTAGCAAAAGGAGTAGTTAGTTCAGAATCGCCCGAGAAGCGGATAAAAATAAAGATATTGCTAAGCACACCTCTATTTCTTGTAGAATCCACTGTTTTAGCACCATTCTTTGGCATCATTGTTTCATAAAATTCGTTTCTTTTTGCCAACCATTGTTCTGCTGAAATGTTTATATAAGGCTTCAAGCCCACTTCGGCAGGATTATCAACGCCGGGAATATACTGCGTTGGCACTAGCTTGTCACCATCTTTTGTGGCATAAACGAAATAGCCGGTTTCAGGATTGTGGATAATGGTATATCCATTTGCATCGTGTAGGTAATGATAATAATCGTCGCCAGTAGCAAAACACGACAATTCAGTGCCGTCGGGCTGTATAAAAGTTTGAGGCACATTCTTTAAAATTGCGGCATACAGCATACTAGCTGAAAGGCATAATATTGCCAATAATGATAAGAATCGTTTCATCATAATATATAAGTTATTCTGTTATTTCAAACTACAAAAATAATATTTTTTTTCCAATTGAGAAAATATTTATATCAATGTATAAACTTAAGTTCTTTTAAATCGCACATAATTTGCTTATTATCACTTGTATTCAACAGTAGCATTCCTTCTTTATTTACACCCTCTATAGTAGCCACCAGTGGCTTTTCTTTGTAATAATATTCTCGTTCTTGACCCAAATAAAGCAAATTTTCAAGGTATTCTTTATCTAATTTTGCGTGGTTGCCGTTCCTCAACTCTTCGTACCTTACAGATATACTATCGCATATCTTCGTCAGCTCCGTTGGCAAATCATAGTCCTTTGCTGTTATTATCTTTAGCGATGTAGGATTGGGAATATCCCTACTAAAGAGTGTTTGGTTTACATTGAACCCTATACCAACTACGGAACTATTAAAGCTCATACCTCTAAACTTATTATAGATAAGCATACCGCCTATCTTATCCTTGCCCACATAAATATCATTTGGCCACTTTATGGATACAAAACTATTGGGCAACACAGTCCTAAGATAATCCACCATGGCAAGGGATATTGCCTTGGTAAGCATAAACCTGTCGGGTATTGATAAAAACGTTGGCTTTAAGAGTATACTAAACGTCAGATTTTTGTCAGCCTCGCTCTTCCACACATTGCCCTGCTGCCCTACTCCGCCGGTTTGGTTTATGGCCCTTATCACTCTACCTTCGTCCGGCGTTGGTTCCAGGCCTTCCAGATA
>JAFZEK010000122.1 GCA_017560705.1 Bacteroidales bacterium
CAAGATTTTTTCGAGAAATAACACATTCTCCATGTTAAATAATCCACTGTTTATATATCTAAGATTTAGCTTTATTGTTAACTCTCCAATTTACACATTTCTCATAGCATAAAAAGTCCCATACAACCTAAAAAACATACACTCCCATTAGTCATTTTCATTCCTTTCTTTTGCTCCAAAACAAGAACAGAACAAAGACAAACAAACATACATCCTAACCACATAAAAACGAAGACTGCGGTGACAAAAACAGAAAACTTGCTGCACTTTCTGAGTTTTGGAGCTAAATAAAAAAACAAAAACATTTCATCAAAAATATTAAGCCACAAGATTTTATCGCTTTCAATTATTTTAACTATGGAAACTTTCTAAGTATTCCAAGTTTTTGATATACTTTTGCATCGTTGAACGAATATATGACTACGCATTATGGCAACAGAAGAATTAAAAAACAGAATATTGGACGAAGCCACAGCAATGTTTCTTCGTGAAGGATACAACAAAACGAATTTGGACACCTTGTCGCAGATGATTTTTGTATCCAAACGAACGATATACAAACTGTTTGAGAACAAGAAAGGACTGTATCGCGAATGTATAAAACGCATCATATCCACCATGGAAGAAGATGACAACCTTACTATGTCGCAGAAATACAATCCAGTAAATTCCATAAGCAACTTCATAAAATCGCACAGCCGTGAGGAGCTCATGAGCAAAGAACAAGCTCTCAACGACCTAAACAAATACTTCCCCGACATATACGACGAATGCCTAAAATCGTCGGAAGAACGGAGAATGAAGAAGATAATATCACAAATAACCATGGGACAAGAGAACGGCGACATAGACCCGACCATCAATCCTGAAATGGTGGCTCTCATAATACAAAAGCTTCTAAAGCAACGTGCTATGCCTGAACCTTACCCTACCAACGACATTGAAAGCAAATATTTAAAGAGTGAAATCTTTAGCCATTTTATACATATTTTCCTCCGCGGACTGCTGACGAAAAAAAGAATAAAAGAATACGACGAGAACATAACATAGTGTGCTTATAAATAAAGGATTAGGGAAACACTTCAACTCATAACCAAATAAATTGAGTGTAAAAGAAATAGTGCATAAATCGTTTCCCTTTCCTTTTTTTACCAGGCTTACACTTTTCATAAAAACACCAACAGCCAAGAAAGCATAAAAAGCACACTGGCTCAAACGCATACGAAAGCCATAAATTTATTATTTATAATAATTACTTTTTTCATACATTGCAAAATGTTATCAATTTAAGGGGGCTGCTATCCATGACTAACTAACAAATAAAACTAACCCTAAGCCCCCTTTATTTTTCTTTCATTGCACAATCAACCCACTTTTTTGCACCGCAACGAAAACCTCTCCACCCTTTATTTGTTCTTTAAACGCAATTTGGGGAATGCTACGTATTTCGCAAGAAAATATAATAGTACCCACCTAAGTTGCAAAGACTTTTCGGCATATTCATCACTTGAAAAACATGCTTTTATCAACTCCGAAAAGAGAAGAAGAAATACATTAAAACACATATTAATATAGAATAGTACAACAGTGTCATACGAAAGAACAGCTACCAACACACAAGCCTCAGCCATCAAAAGTGCAGTGAGAACCATTGGGCATTTACAAGCATTGTCTACGCATACGACTCTCTTAAGCTTACTCCACTGTCATGCATGGCACTTAGCCCAAAACTACAGTGCCACACATAGGCGTTGCTTCGGCTATAGGCATAAAACCTTGAGCGTATGCCTTAGAACAGCTTCCACACTGTGTATCATATTATTGCTATTCTCTCAAACCGCCACAGCACAAACTACCGAAAGCATAAGCGGCAGAGTTATAGACTCTAAAAGCAAAGAAGGACTAGCCTACGTAAACATAACATCTATGCTATCCAAAGGCACAAAAGGCACTATCACCGACGGCGATGGATACTTCAAATTAGCCAACATAACACCATCCGACACCCTTATAATACAACACATTGGCTATCGTAAACATCTAGTACCTTTATCCACAAGCGGAAAAGAACACTTAATAATAGCCCTCGAAGAAGAGAGTATAACACTACCCGAAGCCAAAATAACTGCTACCAAAGGGCGCTACAGCCGAAAGAACAATAAGGCCGTAGAGCTTATGAAAGAAGTGATAAGAAAGAAACCCGACAACAACATAAAGAAAAACAACTACTTCCAATACCAACAACACGAAAAAATAGAGTTATCCATCTCCAATGTGAGCAGCAGCATGAAGGACAAGAAAATATTCAAGAACATGAAGTACGTATTCGACAACATCCAAGTGTCTGAACTCAACGGCAAGAGCTATCTGCCGTTCTATTTTATTGAAACACTGTCGGAGACGTTTTATCGTAGAGATCCAGAATGCACAAGAACATTCATAACAGCCTACAAAGATGTGGAGCTGAACAAATTCTTAGACCCTCAAAGCATGAAAAACATAATGAGCGAAACCTTTGGAGAGATAGACATTTACAAAAACTCTATACCATTACTTTCCAACGAGTTTACATCGCCTCTCTCTCCCTTTGCCATCTCTTTCTATCATTTCTATATTACTGACACCGTTGCATACGGTTCCGATTCGTGCATCATAGTAACCTTCAGCCCTGCTAATCAACAGGATTTTGGTTTTTACGGCAACATCTGGATAAGCCACGACACCAACCACGCAATGCTGAAACTAAGAATGGAACTACCCAAAAGCAGCGGTGTTAACTTTGTGGAAAACCTCCTTGTAGAACAAGAATACGAATACAAAGACAGCAGCCTATACCCCACAGTGGACAACATTTCCATAGATTTTAGCATCTACGGCATAGACATGCACGGACGAAAACACAACTCCTACTCCAATTTTGTGTTCAACAAGCCCATGACTCCGTCGTTCTACAACAACAACGACCAAACACAGCACATAGAAGGCTACAACAAACGCTCCAACTCCTACTGGGAAGCCAACCGTATAAGCCCCCTAACCGAATCCGAAAGAAAGACTTACACCACTACTACCAACCTAAAAAGCTCCGCAA
>JAFZEK010000123.1 GCA_017560705.1 Bacteroidales bacterium
ACTCCTCTTGGTGCTGGTGGAATTCCGTCTAAATGGAAACGACCGATGGTTTTGTTTTGGTTTGCCATTGGGCGTTCGCCTTGCAATACGTGAATTTCTACGCTAGGTTGGTTATCAGCAGCAGTGCTGAATACTTGCGATTTCTTGGTAGGGATAGTAGTGTTGCTTTCGATAAGTTTTGTCATCACACCACCTAGTGTTTCGATACCAAGTGATAGAGGAGTAACGTCTAGTAATAATACGTCTTTTACTTCACCGGTAAGTACACCACCTTGGATAGAGGCACCTACAGCCACTACTTCGTCAGGGTTAACACCTTTTGAAGGAGCTTTTCCGAAGAAGTTTTCTACTATTTTTTGGATAGCTGGTATACGAGTGCTACCACCTACAAGGATAACTTCATCTATTTGCGAGTTGCTCAAACCTGCATCTTGCATAGCTTTGCGGCATGGTTCAAGAGTTGCTTGGATTAGGTCGTCGCACAATTGTTCAAATTTAGCACGAGTTAGGGTTTTTACCAAGTGTTGAGGTATGCCGTCGATAGGCATAATGTATGGTAAGTTGATTTCTGTTTGTTGACTGCTAGAAAGTTCTATTTTGGCTTTTTCGGCAGCTTCTTTCAAGCGTTGAAGAGCCATAGGATCTTTGCGAAGGTCTACCTTCTTTTCTGCTAAGAACTCATCGGCAAGCCAGTTGATGATTTTTTGGTCAAAGTCGTCGCCACCAAGGTGAGTGTTACCGTTGGTGGATTTTACTTCAAACACACCGTCGCCAAGTTCAAGGATAGAGATATCGAAAGTACCACCACCAAGGTCAAATACTGCAACATTCATATCTTTGTTCTTTTTGTCCAAACCGTAAGCAAGAGCAGCAGCAGTAGGTTCGTTTATGATACGACGTACTTTAAGACCTGCTATTTCACCAGCTTCTTTAGTAGCTTGGCGTTGAGCATCGTTGAAGTAAGCTGGTACTGTGATTACAGCTTCGTTCACTTCTTGTCCCAAAAAATCTTCGGCTGTTTTTTTCATTTTTTGCAATACCACTGCGGATATTTCTTGAGGAGTATACAAGCGACCTTGTATATCTACGCGTGGAGTATTATTGTCGCCTCTTACCACTTTATAAGGAACTGTTCCTACTTCGTTTGCTATTTGGTCGTAGCTTTCGCCCATGAAACGTTTTATGGAATATATAGTGTTATGAGGGTTGGTAATAGCTTGACGTTTTGCAGGGTCACCAACTTTGCGTTCGCCATTATCCAAAAATCCTACTATCGAAGGGGTTGTTCTGTGTCCTTCACTATTTGCAATAACTACTGGTTCATTACCTTCCATTACTGCTACACAACTATTAGTTGTTCCTAAGTCTATTCCGATTATTTTTCCCATTTTATTCTATATTTATTTTGTTTCTATCCTATAATATTATTTATTGTATGTATTTCTGTTTTCAATGTGTTTTTATGTCAATGTATTCTTCAATTTTTGTGCCAAACGGAAAAAAAGTTTCTTTTGTACACAAATTGTCATATAGTTTTTGTTTTTGTCATGTTGTGTTAGATATTTTACTGTCATTTTGTCAGTGCTTTTTGTATGGGTGTATATTTATTTGAAAATTGGTTGTTATATGAAATATATTGTGTATCTTTGCAAACGCAATGAATAACAATGATAGAGGCAAAAAGGTTTTATATATTGCCGTATAATATGTAGTTACAATTTATATCGTATTTATTTTTGTTGCAAAAAGGAAGACACTATATAATTCAAAAATATAAATAACGTAAATAAAAGGGATAATGAGAAAAAATATAGTAGCAGGTAATTGGAAGATGAATAAACGCTTCGATGAAGCTCTTGAACTAGTGAACGATTTGATGGAACGTTTGGAAAAAGAGAATGAATTGAATGCGATGGTGGTTTTGTGTCCACCATACCCATATTTGGAAATGTGCTCGGATATGTCTCAAGAATCTTACTTTGCAGTGGGAGCTCAAGATGTAAGCGAACAAGAATCGGGTGCTTATACAGGTGAGGTTTCGGCCTCGATGTTAGAATCATTAGGGTTGGACTACTGTATAGTTGGTCATTCAGAACGTCGTGCCTATCATCACGAAACAAATGCAGTGGTAGAAAAGAAAGTAAAACAATTATTAGCCAATAATATATGCCCAATAGTGTGCTGTGGTGAATTGTTGCCAGAAAGAGAAGCTGAAAAGCAATTCGATGTGGTGAAAGAGCAGATAACTGAATCATTATTTTCACTTAGTGCAGAAGAATTTGGCAATATCGTTATAGCTTACGAACCAGTGTGGGCTATAGGTACAGGCAAAACGGCTACACCTCAGCAAGCACAAGAAATGCATGCATTTATTCGTTCGCTAATAGCTGAAAAGTATGGTAATGAAGTGGCTGAAAATACATCTATATTGTATGGAGGAAGTTGCAATGCAAAAAATGCCGAAGAATTATTTGCTAATAAAGATGTAGATGGCGGTTTGATAGGAGGAGCATCTTTAAAGGCAGAAGATTTTATGAAAATAGTAACATCGTTCAAATAAAAATGTGGTGCAAAAAGATGCGAATGTGTGTAAATTGATAATTAATTCGTATCTTTGCAAAATATAAAAACAATCAGAAATAATATCAATTCAATGGAAAAGAAAGATTTACTAAAAGAAGAGATTCAGCATTTCGACATAAAGAGTGTTGATACAACCGAAATTATCAATTCGATGAGAGGCATGTCCTTTACTTCTAGAGACACTGCTACAGCTGCAGATATTTACGATCGAATGATAAACGATAAGGATTGTTCCATTATTTTGACATTGGCAGGAAGTACATCGGCTGCAGGTTGTATGCAAGTGTATGTGGACATGGTAAAGAATAACATGGTGGATTGTATTGTGGCTACAGGTGCATCTATCGTGGATATGGATTTCTTTGAAGCATTGGGTTTCAAACATTACAAAGGAACTCCTTTTATAGATGATAAATTTTTGAGAGCTAACTATGTGGATAGAATATATGATACATTCATCGACGAAGAAGAGTTACAAGAATGTGATAGATCTATAAAAGAAATAGCTAATGGATTAGAAAAACGCCCATATTCGTCTCGCGAATTTATTTATGAAATGGGTAAATGGTTAGCAGCTGGTAATGCAAAGAAAAAAGATTCTTTGGTACAAGTATGTTATGAACACAATGTTCCAATTTTCTGTCCAGCTTTTACCGATTCTAGTGCTGGTTTTGGTTTGGTAATGCATCAAGTTGAAAATCCTGAAAGCCACATGTCTATAGACTCTATTCGCGATTTTTATGAACTTACACAAATAAAAATTGCTGCTCCTGCTACAGGCTTGTTTATGGTAGGTGGTGGTACTCCTAAGAATTTTGCTCAAGACACTGTAGTATGTGCAGAAGTTTTAGGTCATGAAGATGTAGAAATGCACAAATATGCTATTCAAATAACAGTGGCAGACGTAAGAGATGGTGCTTGCTCAAGCTCAACATTGAAAGAAGCTTCTTCTTGGGGTAAAGTGGATACCGTTTTCGAACAAATGGTTTATGCCGAAGCTACAACAGTTGTTCCTTTGATTGCTAGCTATATATATCATAAGAATGATTGGAAAAACCGTAGAAAATTTGAATGGACAAAATTATTTGTCAAATAAAAAAACTACGAATTAAATGAATTAGCATAAATAAAATGATAGCGATTTACCTACTAGTATTATATTTAATAGTAGGTAATTGCTATTGTTTTTTTCGTTTGCAATTAAATTATTATTGCCAACGAATATATATTTAAAGTATACAGAATTAGACAATTGTAGTGATGATGACTATCGAAGAAATACGAGATATAAAATCGTTAATAAACAGAGAAGTAGTATTGGCAATGGGATGTACAGAACCCGTTGCAGTGGCATTGGCAGCTGCAAAATCTAGAGAGATTTTGGGTACTATGCCCGATCGAATAGAGGTAAATCTGAGTAAAAATATATTCAAAAATGCCATGGGTGTAGGTATTCCAGGCACAGGAATGATTGGTTTGCCAATAGCTATATCAATGGGTATTACTTCAGGGGATTCATCACGTGGATTGGAAGTTTTGGATATGCCTACCGAAGGGGTAGAAAATGCAAAAAAATGGTTGGAAGTCAATAAAGAAAAACTTTCAATACAAATAAAGCCTACTACTGAAAAGCTTTATGTGGAGTGTGTATGTTATGCTGGTAATCATAAGAGTGTAGCAGTAATAGCTCGTCAGCATACTAATTTTATTTTACAGAAAAAAGACAACGATGTATTGTTGGACAATCCGTTGAAAGAAGAAAATACTACTGTTCAAGAGCAAGTAAAGCTTTCAATGGAAAAAGTCTATGATTTTGCAGTAAATACACCTCTAAGTGAACTTATGTTCATAAAAGAAACAGTGAAATACAATACTGAAGCTGCAAAGGAAGGTGCAAAGGGTTATGGTCTTTGTACTGGAAAAATTTTATTAGAATTAGCAGGTGGCGATGTAGTACATACAACTATAGCACGTACAGTGGCTGCTTCAGATGCACGCATGGATGGCTGCACAAAACCTGTTTACAGTAATTCAGGTAGTGGAAATCAAGGCATAACATGTACGTTGCCAATATATGAATATGGTGTACAAAAAAATATGCCAGAGGAGAATATTGTAAGAGCGTTGATAATAAGCCACCTTACTTCCATATATGTGAAGCAAGGTATAGGTAGATTGTCAGCATTATGTGGTATAGTGAATGCTTCTATAGGAGTAGCAGCAGGGCTCACCTATTTGCAAGGTGGCACATTAGACCAAATGTCGTATGCAATAAAAAACCTTATCAATACTATAGCAGGTATGGTATGCGACGGAGCAAAACCAAGTTGTGCGTTAAAGATTACAACAGGACTTTATTCGGCATTTGTTTCGAGTGAATTAGCATTGAATAATCGAGTTGTGGATCCAACAGACGGTATATCCGAACCTAATGTGGATTTTTCTATTGCTAATTTAGGTAAGTTGGGTCATGATGGTATGAATGATGCCGATGATATGATATTGGATATAATGACAAATAAGAGATTATAATAAATATATCGGATAAAAAGAATTGGTGTAGGTGAGATAGTATAAGGACTAGGTATTATTTTTTAGGTTATATGTTGAATAGCCAAATGATATTGGCTGTTGATAACTTTACGGGCCATAATCCATTTTTTTTTCTTACCTTTGCCAATCAAATTTGAATAAATGTAGAAAGATGGAATCAAACAACAGACGTAAGGAAGAGATATATACTCAAGTAGTTAAGGCAGGTAAACGAACATATTTTTTTGATGTTAAAGAGACAAAAAATGGCGAAAAATATGTAACAATAACTGAGAGTAGGAAGATATTTCAGAATGAAGATGGGAGATTTGTGTTTGAAAAAAATAAAATATACCTATACAAAGAGGACTTTTTCAAATTTGTAG
>JAFZEK010000124.1 GCA_017560705.1 Bacteroidales bacterium
AATAATCTTATTATCATAAACGCAACTCCAGTTGGAATGTATCCAAAAACAAATACCTCTGCCTTAGATGTCAATAAATACGAAAAAGTGACTTCCAAACACTTATTCTATGATTTAATATACAATCCTCATAAAACAGAGTTCCTGAAACACGCAGAAGAGAAAGGTGCTTCCATAAAAAACGGACTAAATATGCTATATTACCAAGCAGAAAAAAGTTGGGATATTTGGAGCAACGAAAACATATAACAATGTTGTAAAAACTAATATTCTATTGCTCAAACCTAATATCCTTCACATTCAACTGCGTTTCAACCTTCCCATTCCAATAGTTTTCTTCAAAATGGTAGCAAATGTCAAAATGATGACCTTTCTTCATTCTCTCATAGTGTTTTCCCATTGAAAAACCTATAGAAGAAATAAAATCAGAACGTTTATCAAGCTCCGCTACACAGAACTTCAAATGATTAGTACCTACTATTTTCGCAAAACCAGTGTCTACAAGATTGTTAGACTGAAAAACAGGAGTCATATTCTCAGGTCCAAAAGGCGAAAACTGCTTAAGAATACGCAAAAACTTCGGAGTTAGATTCTCCGAAAACTTCAACACTGCATCAATCTCTATTTCTGGAATCATCTGATCTTCTCTCAAAGTCTTATCTACCACCTTTTCAAATTTCTGCACAAAAGCATCAAAATTTTCAGGTTTAAGTGACAAGCCTGCAGCATATTTATGACCACCAAAATGTTCCAACAAATCGCTACAAGACTCGATAGCCGTGTGAATATCAAAATCCTTTATAGACCTAGCCGAACCAGTCATCAAACCATTCGACTCGGTAAAAATAATAGTAGGCTTATAATAAGTCTCAACAAGTCGCGAGGCAACAATGCCCACCACACCCTTATGCCAATGTTTATTAAATAGAACTATTGACTTTTTGTTCCGTTGGTTTATATCATTGTCTATACTATTCTTAGCTTCTTCAGTAGCCGAAGTATCCAATCCCTTACGTTCCTTGTTATAATTATCTATTTCACACGCTATACCCTTTGCTTCGTCAATATTCTTTGAAATCAACAATTTTACACTGTTGACCGCACTACGAATACGACCAGCTGCATTTATGCGTGGACCTACAGAAAAAACTAAATCACCCACACTTAGTTCCCTGCAAAAATACAAATCGCTAGAAATAGCAGTATCTGTATTAGGATTGCGAGGCATTATATTACTATAGAATAAAATAGCTTCCAAACCTGGACGAGGACGTTTATTCAAAACCTTCAATCCATAGTAAGCCAACACCCTATTTTCGCCCATTATAGGCACTATATCAGCAGCAATACTTACTGCCACCAAATCCAAATATGGCAATAATTCTCGCTTTATATTCTCCTTAATAGCAACTTGTTCAGCAGATAAGCTGGCAGTATCATCCGATATTTTTACACCCCTCCTCTGCTCCAAATGAGCCTCTACTAATTTAAATCCTATTCCGCATCCCGATAATTCTTTATAAGGATAACCACAATCCACACGCTTCGGATCCAATATAGCATAAGCATTGGGCAACTCTTCGCCTGGCAAATGATGGTCTGCTACAATAAAATCAATCCCTCTCTCATTAGCATAACCTATTTGATCCAAGGCCTTTATACCGCAGTCTAAAGCAATAACTAAAGTAATATTATTTCGACTAGCATAATCTATTCCCTGAAAAGAAATACCATATCCCTCAGTATCCCTATCAGGTATGTAGTAATCAATGTTTTTGTAAAAAGAAAACAGATAGGTATAAACCAAGGACACAGCTGTAGTTCCATCCACATCATAATCACCATAGACTAAAATTCTCTCATTTTCCTCTATAGCCTTGTTTATACGCAAAATAGCACGATCCATATCCTGCATAAGGAATGGGTCGTGAAGATGATCCAAATTAGGTCTGAAAAACATCTTAGCCTGCTCAAACGTGGTTATACCTCTCTCCACCAAAAGAGTAGCTATAATTTTATCCACATTAAGCTCATTAGATAGTCTTTCAACAACATCTAAATCATAATTATCTTGTAATATCCATCTTTTTTCTTTCATTAAAAACTCATTACTTTTTTCTTCATTTTTTTATATCCAAAACTACTAATACCTTATCTCATGTCTATTATTTCCACGCCCTTGTTAGCCACAGAGTCAAAAACAAAATCGCCCAATGCTGTTTCTATATTTGCCTTGTATTGCTCTATGCTATAATCTGTTTGCGAAGAATCATAATAGTACATCTCCATCTTCTTTATTTGAAAAGATTTCTGAGCAACACATATTCTTATTTTGTGATACTCTTTTGCCTTTTTGGGCACTAAATCTATAATGTAAATACCATTTTCTTCACGTATAAATTTAGCCCTAAAATTCTTATCATAGTTATTCAAAAGTTGCGAAGGATTCAATATATTATCGCTTTCTTTGTCTATACTATTCACTATAACCTCTTTAGTTTCTTTATTATGATGCCAAATAGTAGTCCCATCGCAATAAAAAGAATGCCCTTCTACCGAAATTCTATATTTATTACCTTGCAGCAAAACTTTGGCACTTCTTTTTTCTTTCTCTTTCTTTTGTTGGTCTTTTATAACTATCTGAGATGTAAAGCTTATACCTTTGGAGGAAACTATTTTTTGTTTACACTTCGAAAGTATTTCTTTAGCCTTTTCATCTACAAATCCGTTTTGAGTGTGCGACAATTGAGCATTGCTCTTAAAAGCAACACTTAACAACACCAAGCCCAATATAATATATCTTACAAAAGATTTCATATTCTTCTTAATTTGAATTGCTTACTTACATTAATTTCACACCAATAAGGTGCATAAACTCTTCCCTTGTTGCTTGATTTGTGAGGAATGCACCAGTAAAATCGGAGGTTGTTGTCACCGAATTTTGTTTCTGCACACCTCTCATACTCATACATAAATGTTGAGCTTCAATAACAACAGCCACCCCAAACGGATTAAGCGTATTTTGAATACAATCCTTTATCTGCTTGGTTAGTCTTTCCTGCACCTGCAACCTACGTGCGTATGCATCCACAACACGTGGTATTTTACTTAGCCCCACAATCTTACCATTAGGTATATAGGCTATATGAGCCTTTCCTACAATGGGCACCAAATGGTGTTCACACAAGGAATATATTTCTATGTCTTTTACCAAAACCATCTGCCTATAGTCTTCGGTAAACATAGCCGATTGTATAATTTTCTCTGGCTCCAAATCGTATCCATGCGTAAAAAACTGCATAGCCTTAGCAATACGCATAGGACTATCTAGGAGGCCTTCTCGCTCAGGGTCTTCCCCTATCAAGCGTAAAATCTCCTTATAATGAGCTGCTAACTCATTAATAGTATCCGCATTATATTCATCGATACGTCTATAGCCCAATATATTATCTTTATCTTCCATTTATATGTTCATAACGAATTAATTTGCAAAGATACGAAAATGTTGCGAATATATACTATAAAATATCAGAAGATTATGTAAGAAACTAAATAACAAGGAAATATTTTCTTCAAAAAAAGTAAAATAATAGAATAATTAAGCTCTAACAGACACTGCAAAATGCCATATTTAATAGTATAAACACCACCTATAAAACAAAAAAGACGTAAGTTACTATAATAAAGTACAATAACTACCAACTATCAAATAAATGCAATAAAAATAAAAAATCGCGGAAACAGAAATTGAATACCCTTTACCCAACGACAGTTTTTCCGTCAATAGCTCCAAAAAAATATGCCATACACCCATTTAAAACAACACATATCACTAAAAGAAACATGGAAAATAACTTGCTAAAACCACAGCTATGCACATAAATTTATAGAAACTTCGAGAAGAATGATATGTTAAACAAAAAGTTTAAACGTTAAACACCTCGACTAAGCTCCATACTAAGTAGGCGAAATATGGCAACTTTCATCACCTTAGTATGGCAATTTCATCATGAGAAAATTATACTTAGACCGTGATAACACCCAGGTTTCATCACGAGAAGATGATACTCTCATCCCGAGAAGACCTAGATTCACTTCCCTAAGTGAGATATTACCGATTTTGCAGAAAAACACACTCACTAATTATCAACAACTTAAATCCTCAACTCTCTCAGATTTCGATATACACACATCAATAAATAAAAATAGGGAAATACGCCATTCTCCATGTTAAATACAGTATTGTTAATATATTGAATATTTAGCTTTTTTATTAACAGCCAATATCCTCTGCTTTAAGGGAAAAAGGAGTTCAAATTTCGACATACTAAATATAAAACGTTCCTTCAACCAATTTTTAGATTGAAGAAACGTTTCACACGAATAAGCTACAAATTATCAATCACTTGATAGGCAGAATATCCATTATCATAAACTGGCATATAATAAGTTCCGTTATACCAATAATACACTTGTCCATTCACTTCCTTTTCCTCCGAATTAGCTGGTAATTCCATCACCACACAACCTGCTGGGGCTGAAACTACTACAAACTTATCTATCTGTTTCTTATAAAAAGTTCCATCAAAATAATAATAAGTAACACCGTCATGCTTAAGCACCTCCGCACTGCTAGGCAAATTATAAACTGCATAACCCATTGGTGGTGAAATAACGACATATCCGTCAGTGTTTTGCCTATAAAATGTTCCATCATTATAATATATCGGTTGCGACAAAGCCGTAGCCACATTTGTAGCAATAGCAGTTGCAAAAGTAGAAGCAGCTAGCGTAGCCACCACCGTACCGATAGGAAGCCGATTATGAAAAGTAGGATGAGGCATTGGATGAAGATAATGATAATCACCATGATAGAGCGAATTTGGACTATGAGGTCTATTCATAATATTCGGACGATTAGGAAATCTATAATATGGTGGTTTCCGTTCCAAATGAGGGGGTGGAGGCTTTAGCCTTGAAGGAGAATGAATAGGAGGTCTATTCGCTGGTCTTTGATGCGAAACACCTCCCCTATTAAACTGAGCTTCAACATTATTATTTCCCTGAAAGAAGAATAACATCATAGCCACGCTGATAATAAATTTATTTTTCTTCATAGGCTTATTATTTTTACTAGCTAGCAAGAACATCTATAATAATCTAGTTTCTAACAACTTGATACCACAGATATCCATAATAATTCACAGGCTGATAATAGGTTTTACCAAATCTATAGAACACAGCACCATTGCCATCGTTCATCATAATGGAATTGGGTGGTAAATTGGACACAGATATTCCCAAAGGCGGAAGCACCGTTATATAACTTCCATTCTCTTGCTCCAGAAAAAAAGTACCTGCATAATAATTGTATATCACATTTTTATACTTTATTTTTTGAGTATCGTATGGAACATTTGGCACAGTGTATCCTATAGGAGCAGGAACAACAATGTATCCACCTTCGTAGTCCATATAAAATAGTCCAAAATTGTAATAATACTGTACATCAGTATTAGCTCCTTCAGGAGGCATAAGCGGAATAATATCATTTATAGGTCCAGGACCTAAGTACGTTCCAGGCGACACCTTTTTATACACTTCTTGCTTTTGATGTCTATGCCACCACAATGAGTGATAGTTAGCATTGTGTGTTATATAGTATCCACCTTCCCCTTGACACCAAGGCTCGCACTGAGAAAAACAATAGTTTGACAAATAAATAAACAACAAAAATGAACAATGTTTTAATAATATGGATTTCATAACTCTATACAATTTGGGAGTATAACAATAAAAAAAACACTTTGTTTGCAAGCATAAACAAAGTGTTTTATATTCGAAATTTTGAGTTTCTCTAGAAAATCACGTCCATTATATTTGATATGTTTCTTCCTATAGCAACATATCGAGAATTATGAAACTTCTACCTTTCGAGTTATTTTATAAGTAGAAAATACAAGAGTCTCTAAAAGTTCTACTTTTTCTTTTTAGGAGCCTTGTTTATTATTTCGCAAGCCTCTTCAAAAGTTACTTCCAATGGATTTGTTCCCTTAGGTAGTCTATAATTCTTTTCTTTAAAAGTGATATATGGACCAAATCGTCCTATATTCACTAAAATGTCATTACTATCACTCGTACCTATAACTTTAGGTAGTTGAGACATTATTTTTTCCTTTTCTGCGTCGGCTATTCTCTTTTCAGCAATTATCTCCATACAACGTTCCGCAGTAATTGTATAAGGGTCTTCAATCTTTCCTAAAGAATAGAACTTTCCATCTAACCTAACGTAAGGTCCAAATCGTCCTATAGAAACGACCATTTCATTTCCTTCCATAGAACCAACAACACGAGGCAATTTAAAAAGTTCTAAAGCATCTTCCAATGTAATAGTTTCAATACTTTGACCATGCTTCATTGATGCAAAAATAGGTTTTTCTTCTAGTTTCGATTCTCCGATTTGAACTATCGGCCCATATTTACCTATCTTTGAATACACATTCTTACCAGTTTTAGGGTCTACACCTAAAAAGTGTTCTCCACTAGTACGCTTGGAGTTTTTCTTTGTATGCAAAACTGTTTCATGGAAAGGCTCATAGAAATGTGCTATTACATTTTTCCATTCCTTACCACCTGTGGCTATCTCG
>JAFZEK010000125.1 GCA_017560705.1 Bacteroidales bacterium
ACACTGTGTGTACCTTTTTTCGTATAGGTATATTTATAATTTAAATCATAGAACTATGAGTTTAGAAACACAAATTAATGCTGATATAAAATCGGCAATGCTAAACAAAGACAAAGCGAGTTTGGAAGCTTTGCGTGCTATAAAATCGGCTGTATTGCTAGAAAAAACTAGCAAGAATGCTACAGATGGAGAACTTGCAGAATCGGCAGAGATTGCTTTGCTACAGAAGCTAGTAAAACAACGTAAAGAGGCTGCAGAGATATATAAAACTCAAAATAGAGAAGATTTGTACGAAGCAGAGATGTTCCAAGCCGGAGTTATAGAAAAATATCTTCCAAAGCAGATGTCTCGCGAGGAGGTGGAAGCCGAAGTGAAAAATATTATAGCTCAAGTGGGTGCTACATCGGCTAAGGATATGGGAAAAGTGATGGGTGCTGCTACAAAGTTCTTTGCCGGCAGAGCCGACAACAAAATAGTGTCCGAAATAGTAAAAAGCTTATTGGCATAGGTGGACAATATTGCTTATTGCAAATATTGCGACAGTGTGTTTGGTCGTATATTAAAAAAGCGAGCTGTATATATTTACAACTCGCTTTTTTTTATTGACGTATAAGTATTGACTTAGTTGTCTCTCTTTGTTTCTTTCAATATTACATCGTGGGCACCGCCTTCGATAATGCTAGTGGATGAAACCATAGTTATTTTAGCTACTTGCTTAAGCTCTTCGATAGAGGAAGCACCGCAACTACACATTGTGGATTTCATTTTGCCTAGAGTTATATCTAGATTATCTTTTAGTTTTCCGGCGTATGGCACGTAGCTATCCACGCCTTCTTCAAACTTCATGGATGTTTTGCCACCCATGTCGTAGCGTTGCCAGTTTCTTGCGCGGTTAGAACCTTCGCCCCAATATTCTTTTACGTAGTTGCCGTTCACCATTAGTTTCTTTGTTGGGCTTTCGTCGAAGCGTGCAAAGTAACGACCCATCATGATAAAGTCGGCACCCATAGCTAGAGCTAACACCATGTGGTAGTCTTGAACGATACCACCGTCCGAGCATATTGGAATGTATATACCAGTTTTTTCGTAGTATTCATCACGGGCTTTTGCCACTTCGATAATGGCTGTAGCTTGTCCACGACCGATACCTTTTTGTTCGCGAGTGATGCATATAGAACCGCCACCGATACCTACTTTTATAAAGTCGGCACCTGATTCGGCCAAGTAGTTGAATCCATCTTTATCTACGATGTTGCCAGCACCAATCTTTACGCTGTCGCCGTAGTTGTCGCGAACGAACTTAATGGTGTCTCTTTGCCATTCGGAGAATCCGTCGGAAGAGTCGATACAAAGAACATCGACACCAGCTTCTATAAGTTTAGGTATGCGTTCAGCATAGTCGCGGGTGTTTATTCCAGCACCTACAAGTAGGCGTTTTTGTTCGTCGAGCAATTCGTCGGGGTTGTTTTTGTGGTTATCGTAGTCTTTACGGAATACGAAATATTTTAGGCATTGGTTGTCGTCGATTATAGGCAAAGCGTTAATCTTGTTAGCCCAAATTATGTCGTTGGCTTCGTCCAATCCTATGCCGTCTTTTCCAGTTACTAGCTTAGCGAACGGAGTCATAAAGTCTTTGATTTTCTTATCCATAGAATCGCGACTAGGGCGATAATCGCGGCTAGTTACCATTCCTAGGAGTTTGCCATTGGAAGTGCCGTCGTGAGTGATACCGATGGTAGAGAATCCTGTTCTAGTTTTTAGTTCTATCACATCTCTTAAGCAATGTTCAGGAGTAAGATTGGCATCGCTAACAACAAAACCAGCTTTGTATTTCTTTACTTTTCTTACCATTTCAGCTTGGTTCTCTATGGATTGGGAACCAAAAATGAAAGAAAGGCCACCATTTTTTGCCAAAGCTATAGCCATATTGGAGTCGGAAACGGATTGCATAATAGCCGACACAAATGGTATGTTTAGCATTATTGGCGACTTTTCGCCTTTTGCAAAGCGTACTAAAGGCGTTTTTAAACTTGTTTTATCGGGGTTGGAATCGCGTTTGGTCAATCCCGGAATAAGCAAGTATTCATTAAATGTTCTTGAAATATTATCGATAATTTGAGCCATAAAACTACCTTTTATTCTATTCGATGATTTAATATGTATACTAATGTTATTATACTTCAATGAGTTGCACGAGCTTTACGTTGAAGTATATTTTTGCAAATATACGATTTTATTTTGCTTTAAAGCCGCTTATCCGAAAAACTTTTTCTCAAAAAAATAAAACATATTTCCGTAATCGGAAAAAGTTTGGTACTTTTGCGTTTTGAAATGTTCTCAAGATTAAAGGACGATAAACATTAAATCAATGACTTATACAGATAAAGAACAAAAGTTTAAACGTTATACTATAACATCGGCACTTCCATACGCCAACGGACCTGTTCATATTGGTCACTTAGCCGGTGTTTACGTTCCTGCCGACATTTATGCAAGGTATCTTAGGTCGGCCGGAGAAGATGTGATTTTTATAGGTGGCTCCGACGAGCATGGCGTGCCTATTACCATCAAGGCAAGAAATGAGAGCGTTACTCCTCAGGATATTGTGGATAGATATCACGAAATAATAAAAAAATCATTTGCCGAACTTGGTATTTCTTTTGATATTTATTCTCGCACTTCTTGCGAAGAACATCATAAAACAGCGTCGGAATACTTTGAAAAGCTGTATAAAGAAGGTAAGTTTGTAGAAAAACTTTCCATGCAGTATTACGACGAAGAGGCTGGTCAGTTCCTTGCCGACCGCTACATTACTGGCACTTGCCCTCACTGTGGCAACGAACGTGCTTACGGCGACCAATGTGAAGCATGTGGAACATCGCTCAACGCTACCGACTTGAAAAATCCAAAATCAACACTAAGCGGTGTTAAGCCTGTGCTTAAAGAAACGAAGCACTGGTTCTTGTCTTTGGATAAGGACGAAGAATGGTTGCGTAAATGGATTTTGGAAAGCCATAAGAATGACTGGAAAACCAACGTTTATGGTCAATGCAAATCGTGGATAGATGCTGGTTTGCAACCTCGTGCCGTTACTAGAGATTTGGATTGGGGTGTGAAAGTTCCAGTAGAAAATGCCGACGGAAAAGTGCTGTACGTTTGGTTCGACGCGCCTATTGGCTACATATCTTTCACCAAGCAGCTTACTCCCGACTGGGAAAAATGGTGGAAAAAAGAAGATTCTAAGCTTGTTCATTTCATTGGAAAAGACAATATAGTGTTCCACTGCATTATATTCCCTTCTATGCTAAAAGCGGAAGGAAGCTACATACTTCCTGAAAATGTTCCTGCCAACGAGTTCTTGAATCGTGAAAACGACAAGATTTCGACCTCCCGAAATTGGGCTGTATGGCTACACGAATATTTAGAAGACTTTAAGGGCAAACAAGATGTGCTTAGATACACTCTTTGTAGCAATGCTCCTGAAACTAAGGATAACAATTTTACTTGGAAGGATTTTCAAGATAAGAACAACAATGAGCTAGTGGCTATCTTTGGCAACTTTGTAAACAGAACTATCGTTCTTACTCATAAGTTCTTCGACGGAAAAGTGCCTGCAGTTACTCGCACCACCGACTTAGAAAAGCAAGTGTTAGAGGAGCTTAAACAATTCCCCGAACGAATAGGACGTTCGATAGAAACCTATCGTTTCCGCGAAGCTCTTGCTGAGCTTATGAACCTTGCACGTCTTGGTAATAAATATCTTACCGAAACTGAACCTTGGAAGCTTATTAAGACCGATCCAGAATATACTCAAACCGTTTTGAACATATCGTTGCAGATATGTGCAAACTTGGCGATACTTTCTGAGCCGTTTACTCCTTTCACTGCAAAGCGTTTGGCTGATATGTTGCACTTGCAAGCAAGCAAATGGCACGAAGCTGGTAATGCCGACTTGTTGGCTGCCGACTCTATGCTAGAAAAGCCTGAACTCCTATTCGAAAAAATAGAAGATGCTGCTATCGAAGCTCAGCTAAACAAACTGATGGAAACCAAGAAACAAAACGAACTAAATGCTTGGCAACCTGCTAGTATAAAGGAAAATGTAGCTTTCGACGACTTTGGCAAGGTGGACATACGTGTGGGTACTGTACTAGAATGTGTGAAAGTGCCTAAGGCTGATAAATTGTTGCAATTCAAGATAGACGACGGTATGGGTGGACGCACCATTGTGTCGGGTATTGCAAAATTTTATCCCGAACCCGAAAAGTTGGTAGGTATGCAAGTGTGCTTCATTGCAAACTTCGAACCTCGCAAACTTAAAGGTGTTGTGAGCGAAGGTATGATACTTTCGGCAGAAGACAAAGATGGTCGTTTGGTGCTTGTAACTCCTAGTCAGTTGGTAGCCAATGGCGCCAATGTGGGCTAGATGAAAAAAGAAATGTAGCTTGCGGCTTGGCCGAGGCTCTTAGGGGCTAATAAGGCAAGTTGCAGTTTTATGCTGAATATTATAGAGGAGAGGACTGTGATTCTCTCCTCTCTTTTTTTTGAGGAAATGTGTTTTGAGCAGAATTGTAGGAAATACGACTTTTGTGGCTTGCTGCAATGTTAAAGGAAATCTTCAATGGTTAAATACATCCGAGTAGAATGTTGTTTTTCGGCTGAAAAACGTGAATTTCCATAGGGCTCTAGTAATATTTTCCTCCCGATGAAAATATATCTGGCAGGCGATGTAATTTGGGTTTCCTCGCGAGGGAGCTATACTTTCCTCGGCAGGAGACCTGGGTGTGCTGTTGGAGTTGTGTTTTTGGGGAACTAGACACATGTGATTGCACTTGATTATTAATAGATTAATTATTATAGACTTTTGTATCTCAATTTCCAGAGGATATTTGATAAGAATGGAGGAGATGTGCTCTTTTGCACGTTAAAATGAGGGTAGTTAATATATTGAAGATTTAGCATTGATGTTAATGAAAAAGCGGATGGATGAAGAAATCCGTCCGCCTTTTTGCTTCACTGCTGTGTTTTTTTCACGGTGTGGAATTGTGTCAATGTTAATATCCTATGATTAGCTACGTTGCCTATAGTGTCCTAACCCAGTCGATAGGTGTTTTTCCGTCTTTCACAAGAATGTCGTTGGTTCGTGAAAAGTGTTTGCAGCCAAAGAAACCCCTGTATGCCGATAGCGGCGAAGGGTGAGGAGCAGTAAGTATGTAGTGCTTAGAGGGGTCTATGAGTTTGGCTTTAGCTATAGCAGGATTACCCCACAGCAAGAACACTATTCCGGTGCGTAGGGTGGATAGGTTGCGGATTACGCTGTCGGTAAACTGTTCCCATCCATGACCGAAGTGTGAGCCAGCTTGATGAGCTCGCACGGTGAGTGTGGTGTTTAGAAGGAATACACCTTGGTCGGCCCAGCCTGTAAGTGTGCCACAGGTAGTGGGTATATTAGTGCCCAGGTCGGAATTTATTTCTTTGAATATATTGACTAGCGAGGGCGGACAAGCGATGCCTTGCGGAACGGAGAAGCATAGTCCGTGGGCTTGTCCATCGCCATGGTAGGGGTCTTGTCCTAAGATAACTACTTTGACCTGATGGAATGGTGTGTGCCAAAAGGCCGAAAATATATCTTTACCGGGAGGAAAGCAGCGGTACTGTTTTCTTTCTTCCACTAAAAATGCCTTGAGCTGTGCAAAATAATCCGACTCAAATTCAGAGCGGAGCACCTCCAGCCAGCTTTCTTCTATTATGGGTTTTACTGTTTCCATTCTTATTCTAATAGGTTATAAATGCGTGTGCAAAAGTACGTAAAAAAACTGATTCTTTTAAAACTGTGGACGAATAAATTTTGGCACAAGGCTGGAATGCCCGATGCTTATTGTGCAGAATAAGGTGATTATAACGGAGGTTTTAGTTCTGCTACTCTGTGGTTTATGAGTTGCAGGATAATGTGTATGAGTGAGACAAATAGTGCAACGATAAATCGGCAAGCATTAGCAAGAGGAAGACCGACAAGGAGTGTGTTTTTCTTGTATTTGAATTGGATGGAAAATATTTTTGCCAGATATGAGTTATTGATTGAAAGTTTTTGTGTATATTTGCACGTTGAAAAATATATGAATGTGGCAATAATAATTGTTGTTTATTAGCAAGGTTTGCATCTGCAAATCGTTTTTCCGGATGTCGAAAAACTCTTATAGTTTGGTAGTAGAATGTTTGGATTATTATCGCAAATGTAGAACAGCGAAGTTGTTGCTAGTGGTAAAATATGGAATACAGAAAAAATAATGATAGCGTCTAAAGAAATAGCAATAGCCGATTATAACTATGAGTTGCCAGACGAGAGAGTGGCAAAGTATCCGTTGCCCAATCGCGACGAATCAAAATTGTTGGTTTATAAGAATGGGAGTTTTGAAGAATCGGTTTTCAATCGCATTACCGATTATTTACCGAAGGATAGTTTGCTTGTGTTCAACAACACCAAGGTTATTCATGCTCGTATTTTTTTTAGGAAGGAAACAGGTTCGTCCATAGAGGTGTTTTGTTTGGAGCCGTATAATATGTCTGTTTCCGAAGCATTCGAACAGAGAAAAGAATGTAGGTGGATGTGCTTTGTGGGCAATAATAAGAAATGGAAATCGGGTAAGTTGAGCAGAGAGATTATAGATGGCGACAAAAAAATAAATCTCACCGTTTCCAGAGAAGAGGCTTGCGGTAATGCGTGGATAGTACTATTCGAATGGGATGATGATAGTTACAGCTTTGCTCACATAATAGAAAAGGCGGGTACTATACCGCTACCCCCTTATTTGAACAGGGCAGCGGAGGCCGATGATAAAGAGAGGTATCAAACTGTGTATGCACAGCATGAGGGTTCGGTGGCTGCACCTACGGCAGGACTGCATTTTACTCCTAATGTTTTTGCCAAGTTGAAAAACATTGGCATAGATACGGAGTTTGTGACTTTGCATGTGGGAGCCGGAACGTTTAAACCGGTGGATTCGGAAACCATAGGCGAACATGAAATGCATGTGGAACGAATACAGATAACAAGGAAAAATGTAGAGAGCTTGTTGAAACATATTCATCAACCAATAATAGCAGTGGGGACTACATCTGTAAGAACATTGGAGTCGCTTTATTGGATAGGAGTAAAGCTTTGTTATGGATTGGTGAGCAACGACTTGAGTGTAGAACAATGGGAGCCTTATGAGCTTTCAGAAAAGCCAAGAATAGGTGCCGAAGAATCGCTGAGCAAGGTGCTTGCTTTTATGGATGACAATGATTTGGACGTACTATATGGCAGTACCAAGCTGATGATAGCACCGGGTTATGAATACAGAATAGTGAAAGGCATAGTCACAAATTTTCATCAACCTCAAAGTACGCTACTGTTGCTAGTGTCGGCTCTTATAGGGGAAGTATGGAAACAAGGCTATTCCTACGCTCTGAACAATGGTTTTAGGTTTTTGAGCTATGGCGATAGTTGCTTGTTTTTGCCATAAAAACGAGATGGAATGAAATAATGACAAGGATGGTGTATTTACTGCAATGTTTTTCAGTTCTTTAAATTTTTCCAGATAAAGAAATGATAATTTATTTTGACAAATAGCTGAAATATTGTGGGAATTTTATTACTTTTGTTGTCATTAATATCTTGGCTTTTTGCTGTAAATATTAGTATAGCAGACGCTTACTGCAAGCTAGTATGTAACAAATGTACAAGCTAAGTTTGGATAGTTTAAAATATCAAGGGAAGAGAAAAAACAAAAATAAAATAGAAGACATTATGAAATATAGTCGTATATTATTAAAGCTCAGTGGCGAGTCATTGATGGGAGAGCAAAGCTATGGTATTTCACCCGAAATGCTTTCGCAATATGCTGAAGAGATAAAAGCTGTAGTTGAAAAGAAAGTCCAAGTATCGGTAGTGATAGGCGGAGGTAATATCTTCAGAGGGCTAAGTGGGGCAGCCAAAGGCATGGACCGAGTACAAGGAGATTATATGGGCATGTTGGCAACGCTTATAAACAGCATGGCATTGCAAGCAGAATTAGAAAAACAAGGTGTAAAGACCGAATTATTGTCGGGATTGGCTATTGAGCCTATATGTCGTGAAATGAGCCGTAGCAGAGCTATAGAGGCTATGGAAAGCGGAAAAGTGGTTATAATAGGAGGTGGTAGTGGCAATCCGTTCTTTACTACCGATACAGCTTCTGCACTTAGAGCTGTAGAAATAAAGGCTGATGTGATATTGAAAGGCACAAGGGTTGACGGAGTATATACTGCCGACCCTGAAAAAGACCCTACAGCAGTGAAGTACACTACACTGTCGTTTCAAGAAGCCTTGGCTAAAAAATTGAAGATAATGGATTTGACAGCCTTTGCTTTGTGCGAAGAGAATAATTTGCCTATATATGTATTCGACATGAATAAAAGAGGCAACTTGCAAAAAGTAGTAGAAGGCGAAAACATTGGAACAGAAGTAAAATAGGTATAAATTTTTAAATACACATTATATGAA
>JAFZEK010000015.1 GCA_017560705.1 Bacteroidales bacterium
AAAGCAATTTTTAGAAGTTGCCTATACAAACTACAACATTTGACTACCTAAGCTAGTAGAAAGACTCTAGCACCATAATACAAGAAGACACAGATTGCATACTTTGCAGTCTGTGTCTTTTTTTTGTGTGTGGGTGACTTCGAAAAAATTGGAGCGTTGCCATGAAATTACCAAAGGCAGCCTAGCACCAAAAACAACATAGCACAAAGCAAGTAAGCACTATCCGAAAGAGGGAAAATATCCACTTTTTGGCAACAAGAAAACCACTCAACAACATAAATAATAGCATGAAAACAAAATTCAATTTGGATTTATAAAAAAAAAGACGTACATTTGTGGTTCAAATGAAACGCTTTTATGGGTATCAACATTTTGCGTAAGTAGCTGATTAAAGGTAAATACGACATTGAACACCATTGTATTTATCTACAAAGAAAAAAGACAAAGATGTTAGTTTTTTGGTAGAAAATAAGAAGTTACTGCATATAAGATTTATCCAAAAAAGAAGTTTTTTTTGAACTAAAACATTACGTACAAATAAAAACATATTAAACATAATACAACAGATGAAAGTATATCAAACATCCGACATCCGAAACATTGCCCTTGTAGGAGGTGCAAAATCCGGAAAAACCACATTGGCCGAAGCCATGTTATTCAACGGTGGCGTTATCAACCGTAGAGGTACAGTTGACGATAAGAACACAGTATCTGATTATCGTGATATAGAAATAGACAGAAAAAACTCCGTATCAACTTCATTGTTATACACTGAATTTGGTGGAAAAAAGATTAATATATTAGACGTTCCAGGTTTTGCCGATTTCCAAGGCGAACTTGTAAGTGCTTTCAGCGTAGTAGAAGCTGCTGTTGTTACAGTTAATGCTCAATCAGGTATCGAAGTTGGTACTGAATTAGCTTACCGCTACTCTAA
Source organism: Bacteroidales bacterium (assembly GCA_017560705.1). Lineage (GTDB taxonomy): Bacteria > Bacteroidota > Bacteroidia > Bacteroidales > P3 > HGM05376. The sequence continues at coordinate 935 of JAFZEK010000015.1, forward strand.
CGCTTTGAAAACTCCTCTTATTTTCGACATCAATCAATTAGATGCTGAAAAAGCTAACTTCGACGAATGCGTTGCTCAATTAAAAGATTATTTTGGAAACAAATGTACTGTTATCCAATATCCTTTGAACCAAGGTATAGGTTTCAATAGCATTATCGACATCGTTTCTAATAAGATGTACACTTTCAAAGGTGGTAAAGTTGAAGCTAGCGATATTCCTGCTGACCAAGCCGACAAAGCTGCTGAAATGCGTAGTGCTTTGGTTGAAGAAGCTGCTGCTGCCGACGATGCTTTGATGGAAAAATACTTCGAAGATGGCGACCTTTCGGCTGAAGACCTTTCTAAAGCTTTGCGTTTGGCTATCGATAAATTAGATCTTTATCCTATCCTTTGCACAAATGCTAAAGACGATATGGGTGTAGCTCGCTTGTTAGAATTTATCGTTGACAACGTTCCTGCTCCTAACCAAGTTTCTAACTGTCCTAAAACAACTACCGGAACTGAAATCAAATTCGACGCTGCTGCTCCTACTTTGTTGTTTGCTTTCAAAACTGCTAACGAACAACACTTGGGCGAAATCACTTACATGAAAGTGATGAACGGCGAAGTAACAGAAAGTATGGACCTTATCAACGCCAACACTCAAGGTAAAGAACGTTTATCTCAAATATTGATCTGTGCCGGTAAAAACCGTCAAAAAGTTGAAAAAGCTGTGGCTGGTGATATTTTCTGCACTATCAAACTTAAAGACGTTAAGACTAACCACTCTTTGGCTTCAGCTAAAAACTCTGACCAAATGGTTACTCCTATCGAATTCCCAAAACCAATATACACCGTGGCTGTAAAAGCTGCTAACTCTTCCGACGACGAAAAAGTAGGTGGTATATTGATAGAAATGGTTAACTCCGACCGCTCTTTGACTTTGGAAAACTCTCGCGAATTGCGTCAAACTATATTGGGTTGTCAAGGTGAATTACACTTAAATACTATCAAATGGTATTTCACAAACATCCACAAACTTGAAGTTAACTTCACTGATCCTAAGATTCCTTATCGTGAAACTATCACTAAATCGGCTGAAAGCATGTACCGCCACAAAAAACAATCCGGTGGTTCCGGTCAATTTGGTGAAGTTCACATGCTTATCGAACCTTACTATGATGGTATGCCAAACCAAACTAAGTATCCTATCCGTGGTACTGAAACTCACGAACTTCCTTGGGGTGGTAAACTTATTTTCAACAACTGTATCGTTGGTGGTTCTATCGATGCTCGCTTCATGCCTGCTATCCTTAAAGGTATAATGGAAAAATTGGAACAAGGTCCTTTGACTGGTTCTTATGCTCGCGACATCGTTGTTAACATCTACGATGGTAAAATGCACCCGGTAGACTCTAACGAAATGGCATTTAAACTTGCCGGACGTAACGCATTCAAAGACGGATTTAAAAACGCAGGTCCTAAGATTTTGGAACCTATATACGACGTAGTTGTTACCGTTCCTGCTGAATCTATGGGTGGTGTAATGACTGACCTTCAAGGTAGAAGAGCTATCGTAATGGGTATGGACAGCGAAGGTAAATACCAAATTATCCGTGCTAAAGCACCTTTGGCTGAAATGAACCGTTACTCTACTTCGTTGAGTTCGTTGACTAGTGGTCGTGGTACTTTCTCTATGACATATGCAGAATACCAACAAGTACCTACAGATGTTCAACAAGCTCTATTGAAGGCTTACGAAGAACAAGAAGCAAACGAAGAATAATAATTCAACGTTTTATTATAAAAAAAAGGCACTCAATCGAGTGCCTTTTTTTTATTGTAGGTATAATAAAAAATCGAGGATGACGATTACAAGTATTACCGGACCCTCAATCTTCCTTGCATCATATACCGGACTTATTACTATCAAATAGCGATTTCAGTTGTCGGTCGAAGTCGCTCAAAATTTCTCTATCTTGTATGACTCTGAACTTCTCATACTCCATCAGAGCCTTTTCTTCTGCTTGCTCGTGTGTGACACGTCCTGCATCCGGAAGCAAAGCTTTATTGTTCAAGTCCATATATCTACCGAGTACATCTTTCCAATCAGCCATTGTCATTAGTACATGATCTCTAGCTCGTAGTTCAGCCATATCTATGAAGGCATTACTCAAAAGATTTAGAGATTCAACCTCTTTTTCACTCAGAT
>JAFZEK010000126.1 GCA_017560705.1 Bacteroidales bacterium
ACTTCATAATTGCTATTACTATCAACAGTTTTACCATTAACAGTTATTGTAAATTCATCATATTCTATATCAAAATCAAAACCACTACCCATTATATTTGTACCCAACAGACCATATTCACGAGCTTGTTTTATAGCTATTTGCAAACGTTCGATAGCCAAAGGATATTCGGCACGAATGTATACCAAGCCCTTAGTAGCACCTATAGCATAACCGCATATTGCCATAGCTTCTACAATAGTATGAGGGTCTCCTTCCATAATAGAACGATCCATAAAAGCACCCGGATCGCCTTCGTCGGCATTACAAACTACGTACTTTTGGTCGGCGTGATTTTTGCTAGCAATTTCCCATTTCAAACCAGTAGGGAAACCACCGCCACCACGTCCACGCAATCCTGAAAGTTTAATTTCTTGAATAACATCTTCAGGTTTCATCTCTATCAAGCATTTTCCTAATGCTTCATAACCACCGCGAGCTATAAACTCTTCAATATTTTCTGGGTCGATAAAACCACAGTTACGCAATGCTATACGAACTTGTTTTTTATAGAATCCCATGTGTTTGGAGTCACTTACATGCTCATTAGTTTCGGGGTCGGTATATAATAAGTTAGTAACTTTACGACCCTTTATAATATGTTCTTCTACGATAGTGCGAGCATCTTCTGGTTTCACTTGGGTGTAGAATGTGTTATCGGGCATCATTTTCACTATAGGCCCTTTTTCACAAAAACCAAAACAACCAGTTGTAATTACTTGAACTTCATCCTTCAAACCCTTTTCAGCAAGCACAGACTTTAAGTTTTCTACTATCTGAGCACTTTGAGAAGCTTTACATCCTGTACCGCCACACACTAGTACGTGCATTTTGTATTTTGCCATAAATAAATCCCTCCGTTTCCTTTTTTATTTATCAGTAACTTTGTTGTTTGGCGTCAAAACACCATCAACCATTTCATTATTTAAAATGTATTTTTCGAATATTTCGTCTGCTTTTTTGTTATCGACATGCCCAAAAATCAGTGGTTCTTTTCCTGGGATTTTTACTTCCACTGTCGGTTCGGCATGGCAAAACCCCATGCATCCTGTTTGGGTAAACACCGTGCATATCTTCATAGCATCGGCCTTTTCCATCATATACTCCATCACTTGTTTAGCACCTGATGCGATTCCGCAGGTTGCCATGGCTACTGTTATCTGAACCATTTCTTCTTGATTGTTTCCTTTCTCTCTAACATCAAGAGTCGACTGAAATTTTTCTTTCATCGCTTTCAAGTCGGATAAAGATTTTACTTTAGTCATGTATATGTCTCCTATATTTTGGATTATAACTATATTATAAGACTTTTTTTGCAATAGCTAAGTATTACGGAGTGCAAAAATACAAAAAAAAGGCAATCTAGCAAATATATCACAAAAATATTTTTCAATATACTGTTTTACAGTGTAATATTTTTGCGACTTTTAGCATTTTTTTCTACTTTTTTCCTTGCTTTTTCCCACAAAAATCACTAAATTAATGAGGCTCCAACAACTTTTTAGGTCTTTACTAATCATAATACCATTGAATACCAAACATTTCGACCATTATTTATGCTTAAATATCGCCGTTGTACTACTAGCAAAAAGCATCCACCACAACTTACAAATCACAATAGTTCAGAAAAATACCAACAACTCCAACTTATTCTAGGACAAAATTAGCAACCTCTCAATAGCAAAAGAAAGACAACACTAATGAAAAAAAATAATTAATTATCGTTTTAGAATAAATTTTACATCTTAAAAGAGAACGATTTTTACAGAAAAATTTAAGGAAAAACATTTCTCACCTTTACACCTGACACGAAAAAAACACCTACTCGCAAGCCTCATTCCATAAAAAAACACAAATTCAGTAGCACTATTTCGACTACAAAACCCACGAAAAAAATAAACATTCACTTCTGCCGACTTGCCACCAACATTGTAGGACTATACTTACAGGCAACTTCTAAAAATTGCTTTGCAAGTGATTTACGGAATTTTCTTAAGAAGATTTCTACTTTCTTTTGACCCATCATAGCGGACTATGCAACCCCTAAAGAAATAGAAAGATTCAAAGAAAAAACGCAAATATTGCGAGTAAGCGAGTAAAGAGCAATACCTCAGTATTAGCTATTTCGAGCGATAGCAACATCGACGAAGTCAACCACGCAAAAGTTTCAAAGAACACTCTTTGGTTTATCCGAAACGTGGAATTTTTAGAAGTTGCCTTACACTTAACCCTGCTACAAACACCCGCTTTCCAAAGCACATTTATCACCCAACCGCAACAACATTAATCCCATATAGCAACTTTTCGACATCGAAGCACACTAAATATTTCTTTTTCTCGTTTACTTGCAAAATTACTCACTCACAAAAAAGTATACACAATGGAAGAACAAGAAAAAAAACCTTACAAACCAAGTGCAATAAAATTATGTTCGATAGCACTTTTATCATTACTTTTATTGATACCGCTAGTAATGGTTCAGAACACAATAGAGGACCGTGGCGAAACAAAAAACAATGTAGAGTTGGAAATTTCCAATTCCTCCGCCAGTCAACAACAAATTGCCGGACCATTATTGTTCTATGTAAGAGACTCAGCAATAAATTTAAACTACGTATTACCCGAGGAGCAAAACTACGATTCCAAAATAGAAACCGAAACACTACACCGCTCCATCTACGACGTGGTTGTATACAATTCCTTGACAACTATAGATGGAACTTTCAAGATTACAAAAGAATTATTAGGCAAGAAATGGTGCTATATAGCCATAAGCATCTCCGACCTAAAGGGTCTGCAATCCATTCCGGAGATGGAGTTTTGCAATTCCACCTACACTTTTGAGCTAGACCGAAGCAGCGATATAAGAAATAAAACCAACTTCTTCGACGAGGCTTACATCGGCCATTACAGCATATTAAAAACCAAGATAACCCTACCCGACAGCATAACAGAGGGTCAAGAGCTGAGCTACAAAATAACGCTAAAAGTGAAAGGTACTAAAGAACATACGTTTGTGCCATGTGCCACTATGACCACACTAAACATATCATCCACCCATCCTCACCCTAGCTTTACAGGCAGCTTCTTGCCTGAAAAACGAATAATTGCCGACACTGGATTTTCAGCTACATGGTCGGTGCTAGGCATAAACGTTTCGGTGGGTGCCAACACTATGGGTGTAAAATTCGTAAATCCTTCCGACCCATATCTACAATCCGAACGCACTTCTAAATATGGGTTCTTAATCATTGTTTTGATGTTTACTGCTGCCATATTAGCAGAGTTTACCACTCGCAAAGAGATAAACATTGTACAATATGCCATCGTAGGGCTTTCTTTGATATTATTCTATTCATTACTAATGTCATTCTCCGAAATCACCGCCTTCTGGTTTGCATACCTCATTGCAGCACTTATGACATGCCTAGCCCTCACTTTCTACTTCAAGCGAATGCTAAAAACCAAGGTGGCATACATACTAGGAGGCTTCGTAGCGTTCATGTACACTGTCAACTACGTGATAATACAAATGGATACATTTGCATTCCTTACAGGATCGTTACTACTATTTGTTATGCTTCTTGCTCTAATGTATTTCACTTCAAACATGAACAACTTAAGCATAAAACAAAACAACTAAAAGACAATACTGAACAAACTAAATAAAACACAAATAGGCGTGCCGTGGCACGCCTATTTGTGTTTTATCATAAGGCAACTTCTAAAAATTCCACGTTTTGGGAAATGGAATTGATTGCAGAAAGAGCTTTTGCGTGATTGACTTTGTCGATGTTACTATCGCTCGAAATAGCTAATGGCAACTTCTAAAAAATGCCTTGAATAATATAATCTCTTACAAGAAGATTAATCTTTATGAGGTACAGCCCTCAACATCTCTCTTTTACCTTTAGGCCCCGGAAGTTTTTCTATGGCAAAACCTGCTGCTTTCAAAGCCCTTTTTACGTCGCCTTTGCAGCAGTAAGTAGTCAGTATGGCGTTCGAAGACATAGCGTTGTATATCCTTTCAAACACCTCCGCCGTCCATAGCTCCGGCTGAAACTGAGGAGCAAAAGCATCGTAGTACACAACATTGTAAGTATCGGCCGGCAAGCTAGCAGCCTGCAAAGTGGAATGATGTTTCAGCAGAACAAAGTGGTCGGATATAATAGTTTCGCAGCCCCATGGCGAGGTGTGCAACTGCTGAAAAACCAAGTCGATATTATGAAAATCCACCGATGAAAACAGCATCTTCATCTCGTTGACACAAGAAGCAGCATAATTCAGCTGAGTGTATACGTCGGATGGCACAGGATAAGCCTCTATGGTAGTATAGTGCACCTTGCACCCCATCACTTGGGCATACATATAGGTAAGCAAGGCATTGAGCCCGGTGCCGAAACCCATTTCCAACACATAAAGCTCATCATTATGCTCGGCTTGCAGCACAAAGTTGGGCTGCAAGTACACATGTATAGCCTCTTTCACAGCCCCATGCATGGAATGATAGCCCTCGTCCACCGCAGAAAAGCGTATGGAGTGCGACCCATCTTCGGTAACCACAAGCGAATAATCAGTGTACAAAAGTTTACTTTCCACGTCCTTGCACTATTATAATAGCAGTGTATAGCAGAATCTTTATATCCGTGGTTATGGACATATTTTCCAAGTATAACAAATCATATCGTAGGCGTTCCAGCATCTCATCCACATTTTCGGCGTAGCCGTACTTCACCTGTCCCCACGACGTTATACCCGGCTTCACCTTTTGCAGCAGCAAATATTCGGGAGCCCTCTGCACTATTTGGTCTATAAAATATTGACGTTCCGGGCGAGGCCCTACTAACGACATGGTACCTTTAAGCACATTATAGAACTGCGGAATCTCGTCCAAACGCACCTTTCGCATAAACCGACCAAACGGTGTTATGCGAGGATCGTTATCCTTAGAAAGCATTGGACCAAACTTTTCGGCATCGATATACATTGAGCGGAACTTGTGCATCCTGAAAGGCTTACCCTTTATCCCTATACGTTCCTGAGAATAAAAGATAGGACCTTTGGACGTAGTTTTCACTATTATAGCAGTAATAATGTACACCGGCAAAAGAATAATCATAGCCACCAACGACACCACTATATCCACTATTCGTTTTACGGAGTACTGCCATTCCTCCATCAATCGAGGATTTATAACAATAAGAGGCGAATGAAAAATAGAAGTAATCTTCACCGAACCTAGTATAATATCCCTAGTGTCCGGTGTAATTTTTATTATTATATCTTTGCGGTCGAGGAAGTTAATTATCTTCGAAATCTTTTCATGCTCATAATCTTCCACGGCTATTATCACCTCTTCTATCCTTTGGCCTTCTATGATTTGGTTTAGTTCGGCTATCGTTCCGAGGTTTGGCATAACATCTTTCAGCTGCTCATTGACCAATCCATCCACCGACACGAAGCCTATA
>JAFZEK010000127.1 GCA_017560705.1 Bacteroidales bacterium
ATTATCATGCAATCAAGGTCGGCCATGTCGGGGTAATCCACAAAACGTAGAGTAACTTCTACATATCTAAAACCGTATAGTTCATGGTATTTTCTCACTTGTAGTACTTCTACAATGTCTCCATTGGCAATGAAGCCCATTTCGCTTTCAGGGTCAACCCAGTAGTAGTTATTTTTTACGACCATGAGAAAATCGCCTGTATTTAGTTCAGATTCAGCGAAGAATATCCGTCGTCTTATCTCTTGATTGAAGAGGTTGGCACGTTTGTTTGTTCGGCATATCACCACCACGTCGCCTAGTTCGTTTGAACTGTATTCCTTGTTAAGGCATTCTTCCAAATCTCTACCGTCGATGCGTTCAATGTCGTAGAAGTTATTTAGTAGGAAAAGTGGGAAATCCACAATTTCGTTCTCGCGTATATAGTTTCGTAATATAGTGCTGTTGAAGAGTATTCCCGATTCTTTTTCTTGCCTCACAACATCTTGCATTTCACATTCGTACACGTTGAGGTTTGCTATCTCGGTCATAGTGTCTTTATCCAGAGCCGGGCTGATGCTAGAGCCTACGGGGGGCAACTGAGCAGTGTCGCCTATGAGTAGTAGCCTGCAGTGGTCACCCTCGTTTACGTAGTCCAGAAGGTCATCTAGAAGGTTTCGGTTTTGCTCCATGAATCCACCCGCCGAAGTGCCTATCATGGATGCTTCGTCTACGATGAAGAGAGTGTATCGGTGTAGGTTTCTAGCCCTTGCAGTGCGTAAAACTCCGTGTTCGTCGGTGGCTGTAAAGTAAATTTTTTTGTGGATGGTGGAAGCTTTTTTGCCCGAATATCCCGATAGTACTTTGGCGGCTCTTCCAGTGGGAGCCAAAAGTACGGTGCGTAGGCGTAGGGAAGGAAGCACCTGGATAAGGGCACTTACAAGTGTAGTTTTTCCAGTACCGGCATAACCTTTAAGCATGAAAAGTGATTGAGGATTAGAATCGTATAAAAATGACACTAAGCCTTTGCAAGCTTCATATTGGCTAGGAGTAGGTTCGTGTTCAAACCTAGAAAAAATCAGCTTTTCTACTTGTTCTTTTATTGTTGACATTTTTCAGCAATGGCTATTGAAGGATCTGGAAAAAAACTTTTTGTGTAGCTGGGTGAAAACTTGAGATAAGAAAAAAAACGATTTGTTTAAACACGAAGCCAACAAATCGTTTTTTATTAGTTTATTGAAAACTTATTTTCAAGAAGTTTTTATTCTTGTATAGGTTGTTCAGCTGGCTGAGCTTGAGGCATTGGAACAGCATTAACCGGTATATTCATATTTTCTGTAGATATTTCAGTAGATAATCCGGTTTCAGCATTAGAATTAGCGTTGCGAGGAATAGCTACAGTAGCAGCAAGGCTTAGAACTACCACAACGATAGCAAGAATCCAAGTTGCTTTTTCTAAAACGTTTCCTTCATCTCTAGCTCCAATAATTTGGTTTTGAGAAGCAAAATTAGCAGCCAATCCACCGCCTTTTGAATTTTGAATTAATACCACAAGTGCAAGCAAAGCACAAGTTATTAAAATAAGAATTACAATTACTTTGTACAGCATTTCGTTTATTGTTTTATTTGTTCTCTAATTTATTTTTCAATATATCAATTTGATTTGCAAAGGTACTCTTTTTTTCGGGATATTTGAGCATTAATTTTTCGTATGTTGCAATTGCCTTGTCTAATTTCCCTTGTTTTTCGTATATAACAGCAAGAGTTTCAGTAACAAC
>JAFZEK010000128.1 GCA_017560705.1 Bacteroidales bacterium
AATACAACCACGATATATTTCACACAATATAAACCATGTATACAAATCGTCGAAAACAAAATGTGATATATAAACCCTGCCAATGTAGAGACGCGCCAGCGGCACGTCTCTTTCCAAATCGCATTGCGTGTAATTTGTCGCAACGCCTATCGGCTGCGACGATGTGTAGAGACGTGCCGTTGGCGCGTCTCTACCATGTGAGGATTTTTCGTGGTGTATTTATATGTTTTGGATTATATTTTACGCAATAATACAACCACGATATATTTCACACAATATAAACCATGTATACAAATCGTCGAAAACAAAATGTGATATATAAACCCTGCCAATGTAGAGACGCACCAACGGCACATCTCTAAGGGTATATTATATTGTTGAAAGAGAATAATCTCAGCAACAAAGAAAAAGTAGTACTAAAAAAGTTTAAAGTGTTTTGAAAAATGCTATAAAATAATTATCTTTGTCATTGAATTTCATTAGATAGGTAATGCTTTATTGATTTGATAAATAGAGTGTTATTTAAAAAGATGGATGGTTGCGATAGTGAAAGAGTATAAATGTTCCTTTTTAAGCAACCGATGAAGTAACCGATTTCTAATTTGTTTGTTTGAGATATATGAATAAAACAAATTAAAAATGATGTGATTATGGCAATGAAAAGAGTAATGGTATTGACAGGTGGTGGCGATTGTCCGGGCCTGAATGCAGTGATAAGAGGTATAGTAAAAAGAGCCTCATTGGAAAAAGATTGGGAAGTGATGGGTTGCATAGAATCCTTTAATGGAGTGCTACGCGAACCCACAGAGATAGTGATGTTAGATGAGAAATCGGTGGCAGGGCTATTAGTTGAGGGTGGAACTATATTGGGAACAACCAACAAGGGTGGTCCTTTTGCATGGCCTGTGAAAAATGCCGATGGTAGTTGGACCACAGTTGATAGGTCGGATGAGATGATACGCAAGCTTTCTTATATGGGAGTGGATGCCGTTATTAATATTGGAGGCGATGGTTCGCAACGTATATCTTTGGCTCTTAGTCAAAAGGGTTTGAATATAGTGGGGGTGCCTAAAACGATAGATAATGACCTTTCTTTGACTGATTATACTTTTGGATTTCAGACGGCAGTGCAAATTTGTACAGAGGCTATAGATAAATTAGTGACAACGGCAGCGAGTCATAACCGTGTGTTTATATTGGAAGTTATGGGTAGGGATGCCGGTTGGATAGCACTTCATTCTGCTATTGCAGGAGGTGCTGATGTGTGTTTGATACCTGAAATACCTTACGATATAGAAAAAGTGAAAGCCAAAATAGAAGCTAGATATACCAAGCACAGAGGTTTTTGCAATATTGTGATAGCCGAAGGTGCTAAACCTATAGGTGGTGATGTGGTAGGAAAGGTGTCTAGCGAAATAGGTTATCAGCATATACGTTTGGGCGGTGTAGCAGAAAAGCTAGCATCAGACCTTAAAGCTATAGGAGTAGAGCATGATATAAGATATAGTATTCTAGGACATTTGCAGAGGGGAGGTATACCTACTGCATACGACAGAATATTGGCAACAGAATTTGGAGTGAGAGCTTTCGAATTTGTGAAAGAAGGGCGTTTTGGAGAGATGGTGGCTTATAGACATCCGGAGATTATAGGGGTGCCACTAGAAGAAGCGGTAAGAAAACCAAACTTAATAACGCCAGATAATAGATTGTTACATACAGCTAAAGGTTTGGGAATAGCCTTCGGCGATTAATATTTTATAAAAACAGCAAGGGTTGAAATCTTGCTTATAACAAAACGAAGAAATAGATATAAAAATAATAATATGGACAGGAAGAAAATAAAAAGTGCATTAGTTTCGGTCTTTTCAAAAGAAGGATTGGAAGAAATAGTAAGAGAATTGGATAGACAAGGTGTGGTTATTTATTCGACAGGAGGTACTTATGAGTATATAAAAGCTTTGGGTATAGATGCAGTAACTGTAGAATCTTTGACAGGCTATCCTTCAATATTGGGAGGCAGAGTAAAAACGTTGCACCCCAAGGTGTTTGGTGGTATTTTGAGCCGTAGGGATATGTATTCGGATGGCGAACAATTGAAGGAATATGAAATACCTGAAATAGATTTGGTTATAGTAGACCTTTATCCTTTTGAAAAGACAGTTGCCTCTAATGCCTCTGAAGAAGATATTATAGAGAAAATAGATATTGGAGGAATTTCTTTGATAAGAGCTGCTGCAAAGAACTTTAATGACGTTATTATCGTTCCATCAATGGAACACTATGGAGAGTTCTTGTCATTGTACAAAGAAAATGAAGGTGAAATATCGTTGGCAAACCGTAGAAGATTTGCTGCTTATGCATTCAACGTGTCTTCAAACTACGATACAGCTATTTTCAATTACTTTAATAGAGAAGAGCAAATACCAGCACTTAAGGTGTCGGGAGGTCAATGTGCAGAATTGCGTTACGGTGAAAATCCACACCAAAAAGGTTTCTATTATGGAAATTTAGACGATTGTTTCGACAAGCTTAACGGTAAAGAAATATCTTATAACAACTTGATAGATATAGATGCTGCCGTAGCTTTGATAGATGATTTCTCAGAACCGGCTTTTGCAATTTTGAAACATAACAATGCTTGTGGTATGGCAGTAAGAACCAATTTACTAGAAGCATGGAGAGATACTTTGGCCGGCGATCCGGTATCGGCTTTCGGAGGTATAATAGTAACTAACCGCACTATAACTAAAGAGGTGGCTACTGAAATGAACGAAATATTCTTCGAAGTGTGTATAGCTCCAGATTATGATCAAGATGCACTAGATATATTAAAGGGTAAGAAGAATAGAATAATATTGAAACGCAAGAATTTTGCTAAATCTGAAATTATGTTCCGCTCAGCTCTTAATGGAGTATTAGCTCAAGGCAAGGACGATGTTGTTCCTGCTGTAGAAGAAATGAAGAGTGTAACATCTAGAGCTATAACAAAAGAAATGGCTGAAGATTTGGTGTTTGCTACAATATTAGTTAAGCATACTAAATCCAATGCTATAGTATTGGCAAAGGGTAAACAATTATTGGCTAGTGGTACAGGTCAAACTTCAAGAGTGGATGCATTGCGTCAAGCTATAGCAAAGGCACAGTCATTTAATTTTGATTTGAACGGCGCTGTTATGGCATCGGATGCCTTTTTCCCATTTGCAGACTGTGTAGAAATTGCTAAGCAAGCAGGCATTGAAGCTGTAGTACATCCAGGAGGTTCTATAAGAGATCAAGAGTCTATAGACTATTGTGAAAAGAACAATATGGCAATGGCTATAACAGGAAAAAGACACTTTAAACATTAATAAGAGTAATTGATTATCAGATTGTATGATGCGTAAGAATAAAAAAAGATAAAAAAAAGATA
>JAFZEK010000129.1 GCA_017560705.1 Bacteroidales bacterium
ATCTTTTCCAACACATCCTGCATAATATCTTCCCAATATAGCCGCCTTATGACCGAATAAAAATAACATTTCTTCTTTATAAGGTTGCCATAACGATTCATTATACACATTATGAATTGCTCTTTTTCGGCTCTACTTCTATACATTGTAGCAAATCTGTTTTTTTCATTTATGTAGGCAGCTTACTAAGTAATTACATCCTTTATCCATCGTCTTGCTCTTTTTCCTTAGCCCCCGTCAGACCGTTTTTTCCCTATTTTTGGCACACCGTAGCAGACACCAAAAAAAACATATCTTTCCATCAATATCCAATAACTATCATCACTACGATGTACATTTCTAGAAGTTGCCTCTATAAATATAATACCAATAAAAAGTGCCAAATATTACAGGCCTCTCCTTAATTAACATCTTTTATGCTTTGAGCTTCGCGAGACGAAAGACGAAAGACGAAGGGATTTTGCTGTAGAGAGAGAGAGAGAATAAAGAGGGTATAGAGAGAGTAAAGGCGACTTCTAAAAATTGCTTTGTAGGTGGTTTGCGGAATTTCGCTAGAAAGATTTCTACTTTCTTTTGACCCATCATAGCGGGCTATGCGACCCCAAAAGAAATAGAAAGATTTCGGTGAAAAACGCAAACGTTGCGATTAAGCGAGTAAAGAGCAATGCCTAAGCATTAGCTATTTCGAGCGATAGCAACATCGACGAAGTCAACGCACACAAAAGTTTAAAGAAGATTTCTTCTATCTTACTAGAACGTGGAATTTTTAGAAATTACCTTATATTAACATCCCTGTATTTAACCTGTAAAAGGCTTATTTCCCGCCTTCGAACACGAAAAGAAACGTACAACGCAAGGAAAAAGACTTATCAATACTATGCCATTGATTATCAACACCAACAGTTTTTCACCATACTTCTAAAAAGTGACTACGACAACTACATCCGGAGGGAATTATATCTACATCACGTAATAGTCATACTTAGATCGGGAGAGCGTGAGACTTTCATGGCGTAGCCACGGCACTTTCACAGGCAAAGTGCCGTAGTTTTATGTGCAAAACTTGGGGTTTTCGCCGTCTTTTTCGGGCAAGAAATCCACCGCGTTTTAACATTTATCATCCCCCCTTTAACATTCATATCTTTATCCTTATGTTATAACAATTAAGGCAACTTCTAAAAATTGCTTTGTAGGTGGTTTGCGGAATTTCGCTAGAAAGATTTCTACTTTCTTTTGATTGAGCATAGCGGGCTATGCGATTGAAAAAGAAATAGAAAGATTTCGGTGAAAAACGTAACGTTGCGATTAAGCGAGTAAAGAGCAATGCCTAAGCATTAGCTATTTCGAGCGATAGCAACATCGACGAAGTCAACGCACACAAAAGTTTAAAGAAGATTTCTTCTATCTTACTAAAACGTGGAATTTTTAGAAGTTGCCTTATATAAGCACAAAGACGTGCCGCCGGTGCATCTCTACACGAGGTGAATTTTATCCGGTGTATATTGCAGTATATATATATACGGGCGTATCGCATACGTCCCTTACGACAACCTCCGAAAAACAAAACGTGCCTTCCTAGCATATAGGCTAAAAAGGCACGTTTAAAATATCTGTTAGCGTTCCACCAAATCGATGAACGGCTGAGGAATGGGCAGTTCAAATTCCATTTCTTTTTGGTTGACAGGATGGACAAAAGCAAGCTTATAGGCATGTAGGGCCACCCTTTTCAAAGGGTCGTTGTCGCTACCATATCTCATATCGCCCACGATAGGGTGTTTCAAATCCTGCATGTGCACACGTATCTGGTTTTTCCTACCCGTTTCGAGCCTCATCTCCACAAGTGAGTAGCGAGGTTTACGCTTTAGAGTTTTGTAGTGTGTTATGGCCAGTTTTCCGCCGTTGTCGGTAGGCGAAGAGTAGGTGATGAACATCTTATTATCCTTCAGCCACGACTGCACAGTGCCGTATTCCCTTTCCATAAAGCCTTCCACCACGGCGATGTAGCGGCGTTCGGCCACCAGGTTTTGCCAGTCTCTTTCGAACATCAGACTTATCTTTTTATCTTTGGCAAAGATAAGTAGGCCAGATGTGTGCTTGTCCAGACGGTGTACGGTGTGTGCACGGCAACGCTGGCGAGTGAACTCAAAATACTTGTTCAGCACCTTCTGAGCCGAATCCTCGTCGGTATAAGAATTAGTAACAATGCCTTCTTTCTTTTCTATCACCACTATGTACTTATCCTCATACACTATGTTCATCCACTTGCTTGTAAAGCGTCGTTTCTCGGCTTTGTTGCCAATCCTCACCACCATGGCGGGTTCCAGCACATAGTTGTACTTCGTCACCACGTCGTCGTTCACCCACACAATGCCGTTGGCAAGCATGTTCTTCACCTTGGTGCGGCTTATGCCCTGCATCCTTTCCATCAGAAAAGTCATAAGCTCCGCTTTCTCTTTCACCACAAAGTGTGGTCCTTTACGTTCTTTTCTTTCCATATCCTAGTAGTGTGTTGTTGGTGAGTAAAAATAATAACTATCGGCCCAAGAAATAGCTAGCCGGCTGCAATATGTTGTCGAACACGTAGTATTGTATAAGCACAGTGTCGGTATTATCTAGTATTGCATACTGTCTGTTCACATCAAAAATCTCGGACAATTCGGACCCATCCAACTGTTTTATTAGTTCAGGATTGGTAAACTTAATATATGTTCTTAGCGTTCTTACGCGGTCGGCCATGTCGGTAATAGTAAGCACAAATCCCGGAGGGCGAGCGAAAGTAGTGTCTAGCTCTACCTTAGGCACTACGGAGGCATACTCATCGAAGTTCAAATTCACAAACGACGATAGTAGTTGAGCCACTCTGGCTGTGTCGAAATTAGGCTGAACGGTGTTGGACTGCAACATCAAAAAGTCGAACGACTCGCCGTTACGCACCACTTCGAATGACTCTTGTGGCATTTGAGGTATTTCAATCTTTACGGATTTTAGGTCTTGCACATCACAGTCCACAATCTTACGAGTACGCCATAGCGGTGGATTGGGGTTGAAGCGAGGAGTGAGGAAACCTCTGAAGCCGGGTATATGTATAATGTATGGCACTTCGTCGCCTTCGCGGAACATGAAAGTACCCATGTTGTCCTGTGTTTCGCTACCTACATAGTAGGTCGTAGTAAGCTTTTCTTTTGGGAAAAGGCGTAACTTTCCACCAAACCAATCGATGAGATATACCTTCTGATACACTTCCACCTTTATGCTGTTTACCGAAAGGTTTTTGATAATATTAGGTATAGCATTGCGGTTCACGTGTTGTCTTATTCTCATGTCGTGCAAGGTTTCGAGTAGCATATCCACTAATGGCTGATTGGCAGGATACATGCTGTTCACCAGCCAAGCGGTGTCGCTACCTTGAGGTCCTACCCTTTCCAACAGCAAGTTTACATCTAGCTTGTTCGATAGGTATAGTTTTGTTATAGCGTCTACATTCTCTATGTGGTAGTCTTGTTTCAGCGTTGCCGACTTAGATTTTGTTTTCACAACAACGAAAGCCACCAATCCAAGAATAGCCACCGCACATATTATTATCCAATTTTTCTTCATGTTATATGTCGTTTTTTTTATCAAGTTTTATTCTTATTTCTTTTTATATCTGTTCTTTCTTACAAGAGTTATCACCACACCGGCTATCACCACTAAGGCTATAGGCACAGCGGTGTTCAGCACTTGGAATGTGGGTCGTTGATCTTTCACCTTGGCCACATTGAGCTTTCTTATCTTTATCTCTCTAGAACGAGCCTCCATGTAGTCCTCGTCGCCACATAGGTAGTTGATGGCGTTCAGTATAAAAGTTTTGTTGGCATACATAGTGTTGGTGTATCGGTCGTAGCCCAGAGGATAGGCGAAGTTTTGCCTATAGTTGAAAGCGTTCTTAATGATGTCGCCGTCGGCTATTACTATCATTTTGTTAGGTTCGCCCTCGCTACGGTATCCCATTTCGGGCAGGTCTGTAAAGGCAGGAGTAAGCCTGTTCTTCCATGGCGATTTAAAGTTGCCCTCCAAAAGCACCGCCACAGGCAAGTTGCTCTTGTTGAAAAGGCGACCATCAGGCTCGGTGCGAGCCACGTTGAGGTCTACCACAGCAGGAGCATTCACCACTCTGGAATATTCCGATGTGGCAAGAAGCACAGTCTTCTTTATGTCGTTGTCTATAAGGTCGAGGCTGTTTACGAACTCTGTTCTTATCACATCCAAGTTTTTCACTATAGGGTGTTTTGCCAAAGGCACAATCTCGGGGAAGTAGAACCATGGTCTGAACTCTATCTGAGGGTTATTGCCCATGCTTCCACCGGCCATAGGGATAGGCATACAGCGTATATCCATCACCAGGTTTTGGTTCACCCTTACACCGTAAGTGAACATCATTTCGTCGAATCCCAAACCCAACGGCATACGCATAGCCATGGTTTGGCTGCGAGTGGAAAGGCTGTCCATCTCTATATCCAAGCCATCTACAAGCCATAGCACACGGCCACCATACATCACAAATTGGTCTATGATATACAAGTCCTCGTCGCTGAAAGGTTGTCGGGGCTTAGGTATAACCAAAAGTTTGAACTTATTGTGGAAAGTAATTTCGGTGGAATCGTTGGGGTTCACCCTGCGTTCGGTCAGTGCGTTCACATTGCCGTTTATCGTTATATTCTCCATGGAGTAGTAGTCCGTAAGGGCCAACTGAATGTCGTAAATATCATGACGTTCAAGCTCGCCATGACCCTGAAGGAAAGCAATTCTTTCTTTCTCTACACGAGCCAAACGGCGAATGGCATCGGTAAGAGTATATTCCAACGCCTGCACAGAGTTGTTTATCAGCTCCACGTCGGACACGTAGCGTTGGCCTAGCAGCAGCTGCACCGAGGTCTCTTGACCTTTATATAGCACGTCGGCAGCAGGAATAACAAGTTGTTGTTTTATGCCATCGGGAGTTTTAATCTCCACCTTGCTAGGCTGTATACCCTTTTGTGCCAGCTTTTGGTAAAAGACTTTTTGCTCCTGAGCATTGTCGAAATCCGTAGGGTTCACAAACTCGTATTCTATGTATTTGTTGTAAGCCCTGAACTGGTTCAGCATCTCTTTGGTCTCGTTCTGTAGCTTCTTAAAATCGGGAGGCAGCTCTTTGCCTTCCAAGTACACACGCACCAGCACCGTCTCGTCCACATTCTTCAGCAAGCGTTTGGTAGCATTCGACAGCGTATAGCGTTTTTCCGACGTAAGGTCGAAGCGAGTATACACATAGTTGCCTATTATATTCAAAAAGATGATAATAAGAACTCCTGCAAAAATCTCTATAAGATTAGAATGCTTTATGCTTCTTTTTTGCACCGAATCCTGATTCTTTCTCTTGAAAATCTTTATATCTCTAAGTTTCATTTCAACAGTTATTTTCTATTAGTAAACAATATATATAATCTTCTACTTTTGCCACTTAGCGGATTGTAGCACCAAGCGAGTAAGCATAACAAACAGAGCAATGACGCTGAGGAAGTAAATGACATCGCGAGTGTCTATAACCCCACGGCTTATAGACTCGTAATGATAACGCATACCCAACGACCTTACAAAAAGATTCAACGAACCGAAGATGTCCATATTATACAGCGTTTCGAAACCCAGATAGCAGAACACCGAAAGCAATACCGCAATGATAAAAGCCACAATTTGATTGGTAGTAAGCACCGACGAGAAAAGGCCTATAGCCACAAAAGCACTACCCAAGAAGAGCAAGCCAATATAGGAGCCTACAACACCTCCGGTGTCGATGTTGCCCACAGGGTCGCCCAAAAGGTAGACACTTACGTAGTATACCACCGTAGGCAATATGGAAATAAACACTAGCGTGATGCCGGCAAGCAACTTGGCAAGTATTATTTTATACTCGGAAAGTGGCTTGGTAAGCAACAGCTCTATAGTGCCGTTCTTTTTTTCTTCGGCAAACATACGCATGGTAATAGCAGGAATAAGAAAAAGGAACAAGAAAGGCCCAATGAGGAACAGCCCGTCCAAGCCCGCATAACCATAGTCCAAAATATTAAAGTCGGAGTTGAAAACCCACAACATAAGTCCGTTCAAGAGAAGGAAAACAACAATGGTAAGATAACCCATCAACGACGAAAAAAAACTTCCCAACTCCTTTTTGTATAATGTAAGCATAATGTATAGTTTTTGTTTTTACTCTAGTTATTAACGACATAGCGTTGATATAATTGCATACCAACACAATATTTCAACATGCAAAAGTACGGAAAAAAAATGACAATTCACTGTAGTGGTCTTTATTTCAAGGAGATTTCTAATAATTAGGTCCATCTTCGGCAAGCATAATTCTCTTAGCAGTGGCAGCATCATAGGCACCATTACCACCTACGAAACACTGTGTTTCACCGGCAAAACCTACTATCACAGTCACCTGCTACCCCCCTTTCCACAAGGCACAAAAAAAGCGATTGAAAGAAATCTTACAATCGCTTTTTCTAGTTTTTAATCTTTAATTATGCAGGATTGATAGCACCTACAGGACATACGTCTGCACAAGTTCCACAATCAACACATTTATCAGCATCTATTGAATAGATGTCGCCTTCAGAGATAGCTCCTACAGGGCATTCATTGATACATGTGCCACATGCTGCACAATCATCGCTAATTTTATAAGCCATTTCTATATGTTTTAGGGTTAATAATCGTTTGCAAAGATAGCTATTTTATTTCTATACCAAGTGATTTTTTGCAATATTTTTTTGCACCGCCACGCAATCATTTGTATAACAAACAACTATACACAGTAGAATATGTATGCTTTCATGTTTAAAAGTCTCTACTGCACAGCATTCGCAATGCACAAAATGCTTTTTCGATAGCTTTATTGCAAGTTTTTCAACAAATCGCCCATAACTCTTCTGGCAGAGGCGTTTTGATATAGTATCTTATATGTTGCTTCCACTATAGGCATCGACACTCCTAGCTGAGTTCTGGTTTTCTCCATACACTCTGTAGCAAAATATCCTTCGGCTATCATCTTCATCTCTAGCTGTGCCCCTCTTACGGAATACCCCAAACCTATCATATTCCCAAACATTCTGTTGCGGCTATGCTGTGAATAGGCTGTCACTAGTAGGTCGCCCAAATAAGGGAAGCGGTCCAAGTTCCGTCCTTCCATAGGATTTATGCGGCTTACGAATGTTTCCATTTCCTGTATGGCGTTGGATATAAGCACGGCAAAAAGGTTGTCGCCGTAGCCCAAGCCCTTGCAAATACCAGCAGCCAAAGCATAGATGTTCTTTAGCACTGCGGCATACTCTATGCCATGTATGTCGTCGGACACTACGGTGTTCACATATCGGCACGACATAAACTCGGACACGTAAGCTGCCAATTCGGCATTCTTAGAGGCCACAGTAAGATAGGTGAGTTTTTGCCTTGCCGTCTCCTCGGCATGCGATGGCCCACTGATGACAGACATCCGCGAATAGTCTATCCCAAATTTATCATGAAAATAATCGGCAACAATCTGGTTGGTTTGAGGCACTATGCCCTTTATGGCAGAATGCACATTCTTACCCTCGAACATCTCAGGAGTAGTGTTCTCCAACGAACAATCCAAAAACGCCGACGGCACTACGAACAACAAATCATCGGATTTGGCTATAACATCATTTATATCCGCATAGAAATTTATACGATTTATATCAAAATCTACTTCACTTAAATATGTGGGGTTGTGACCTGTTTCCTGCAGCCCTTCTATTATTTCAGGCTCTCTTATCCACCAATTTATTATAGCATCAGTATGCTCCATCACTATCTTAGCAACGGCAGTAGCCCAACTTCCACTTCCAAATAATCCTATCATTATTATTCTTATCGCTTATTTTACAGTCGTTTGTTGTAATATTACTCTTATTATAAATATTTGCAAAGTTACACTTATTTCTTGAATAAATGATGCTTAGTGGTAAAAATTACCTCGCATAGTTTGTCATGCTATCGAACTTTTTTGCGTCATGGATTGTTGATAGTGGCAAAAAATCGATAATAATAAAACATCAACGACTATGAACTTTACATTACCCCCATTGCCATACGCTACCGATGCCTTAGAACCATTCTTGTCTAAGCGTACAGTGGAATACCACTACGGCAAACACCATGCAGCATACATAGAAAACACCAATAAATATGTTCGAGACACACATTTTCAAAATAGCAACAACCTAGAAGAATTAGTGTTGCACGCCGACGGCATCCTATTCAACAACGCTGCTCAAGCCTGGAACCACACCTTCTACTGGCACTGCTTTTCGCCTACCGGCGGTGGCATGCCCACTGGCACCCTGGCTAATAGGATAGACCGCGACTTTGGGTCGTTCGACGAGTTCAAGACCAAGTTTGCCATTGCTGCTACCTCGCTCTTTGGCTCGGGATGGGTGTGGCTCGTAGAAAAAACCGACGGAAAACTAGAGATTCTTCCTACCGCCAACGCCGAAAACCCTCTACGTTTCGAACGCAACCCTATACTGACATGCGACGTGTGGGAACATGCCTACTACCTCGACAAGCAAAACCGACGTGCCGAATACGTAAACGAATTTTGGGACAAAGTGGACTGGAAAGCTGCCGAAAAACGTTTGAAACACTAACAAAGACAAACACAATACTTTTCATGATAAGTAGACCATAGGTAACTTCTAAAAGAGTTTGCTCGCCTCCTGTGGCTTTCTCCTATTTTCATGCATCCTCTTGCAAAACCTGTAATCAAACTACTTGCTGTTACTTTCTATTTGCAGCATTGGCAAACCAAGAAAAACAATAACCAATGCTGCTACTTTTCAAACTCTTAGAACAACCAAAAAACACATCAAGAATATATGTCGCAAACCACTACTGCATCATACATTATGCACAATGGCACTAGCCCATTCCTAACAATAGCAAACAAAGAAAATACACAGAAAAAAATATTTTTCTTTCCCTCTGTCGTTTGCTGTTCAAGTTTTTTCCGTAATTTTGCAACCAATTTGATTGAGGATTACTCAACAAATTATATGTTTAACTTATTGTCAGAAAATATTTAAGATGAAAAAAATCTTGTTTGTTATAGTCGCAGTTTTCACTGTTTTGGTGTTCAAGCCAACGACAGCTGCCAATGCTACGTCCACTACAAACGAGGCTGTAGAAAGCAGCATCTTAAACACCACTCAGGAAGAAATGGAGATAATAAGTGGCAACAGAATGCTACTGCCACCATCCATGAACGCCGTGAGCATAGTGCCGCCAATGAGTGCTACGAGCAAAACCTCGTCGCAAAACATATATAAGAATGCTCAAATACGACACTTGGATGTGGTGAATGCCCAAATACACCTCCAAAAAAAAATACAACAACATCATTATAAAATAATATCTCAGGCTGTAAACTACTACATATTTTTCCTGAGACGAATACGAATATAAATCTTTTCCATTTACCTTTATTATCTTTCATCTGCCGAACCTAGGTTTCGCAGATGGCTCGTGGGCATCCTCTACAATGCCACACCTAGATGGTGTGCTGCACCGGCAGGGAGCTTTCATTGCCTACACCCTTCAAACAAGGATTTTATCCGGCAAGCTATACTTTATAGCTATGCTTGGAAAGTACAATCAAAAAAAATAAACAAACAAGAAATTAAACACATAAAGAAATGGAAAACAACTTTAAAAATATAGATAAACACATTTATTCCGCATCATCGGACATTGCAAAAGGTTACAAACACATACTATGGGCGTTTATATGCACCTTGATAGGAGCCATAGCTCTATGGCTATACATGAACTACGAATACATAGCACTGCACCCCACATGGTCCGGACTTACACTAGGCATAGTGATAATAGGAGCATTTTCAGCATGCACCATTATATGCTACTACACCTTTGGCGACTGCCACTCTCCATACTACAAACCTACCAAAGAACAACTATGTCGCGAGGAATGCTACTTCTCTTCGTCCAATGCCGACAAGGTAAGCCAAAGCATCAACGAAAAGAACATTGCTGCTTTAGACAAATTGCCTAAAAGCATAGTACCTCAAGTGGTAGTGATAAAATATTCCAACGACGACAATTCTGTAATGGCAATACAAGCCTTCGACAACGGCGACGGCTTGATGACACCCATCACCGACATCGTTATCTGCAACAAACTAACTCAAAACATCTAAAAACAACTTCAGGTAACTTCTAAAAAAAAGGTTCAGCTCCAACTGGACTATAAAAGCCAGATGGGGCTGAACCTCACAAAAAAACTAATAAAAAACAACTGAATTACAATGACTATTGGCTTAATGCTACTCTTTTGACACAAATCTTTTGAGGCATTTGCCCTATATTCATTGTAGCTAAAAAAAAGAATAATACACATGGAAGACTTCGAAAAAATAGAAAATAAAATAAAAGAGATGACAACCCACAATATAGTGGCAAAAAAGAAAAGTCCTATTTCGTCCATAGCATTGAGCTTGGCAGGTATAGTTATAATATTTTTAGGGTCGTCAAAAATAGTAAGTAACGACATTATGGAAATGTCGTTCATGAGCGTTGGAGCCATAGCAGGATTATACGGATTGGCCAAACTGCTGATAGTGGCACAAAAAGAGTCCGTAGATTATGTGTACGAACCAACAAACAAGAAACTAAAATCGCACAAGATTTACATCAATGCCAACGACAGGATAAAGATGGATAAATTCATCCAAAACAACGACTACTCTATGCTGCAAAGCATAGGCAAAGAAGTAAGCTCAGGCAATATGCTGCACCTCTTCGGCACCGACGACGGCGAAATATTCGTGTTCCAAATGGCAGAATACGTTCCCCACACTTTCGTGCCGGCATCGCCTGTGGTAGTGTTGCGTAACAACGAAGCTAAAAATATGCTAGAATTTATTAATAAAAAATAGATAGGCCATGTTTTACACAATCCTCATCATCTTTGTTTTAGGCTACATTTGCATAGCACTTGAACATCCGCTGAAGGTAAACAAAACCGCCACAGCCCTAGTGCTAGGCGTAGTGGTATGGACACTCTATTTATTAGGAGGTCCCGGCATTTATGAATTTACCAATTTCTCTGCAGGCTTCGATGCCTTCAAAGCTGCACATCCCGATGTTGCTCATCCATTCATAGACTACATTGTGAACCACGAAATGTTCGACCATTTGGCAGAGATAGCCGAAACCCTATTCTTCCTTCTTGGAGCTATGACTATAGTCGAAGTCATAGACCGCCATCACGGTTTCCGCATCATCACCGACCTCATACGAACTCGCAATGTAGTGAAACTTCTATGGCTGCTAGCCATCATTACCTTCTTCCTTTCGGCAGTATTGGACAACCTAACAACCACCATAGTTATGATCTCACTGCTTCGCAAACTCGTTTCGGACAAGAAAGACCGTTGGTTCTTTGCTGGCATTATAATCATAGCTGCCAACGCCGGCGGTGTGTGGTCGCCGATTGGCGATGTCACAACCATCATGCTTTGGATAGGCAACAAAATATCTGCTAGCCAAATAATAATGAAAACCTTTGTGCCAAGCTTCGTGTCGCTCATCGTTCCTTTGATATTCACCTCGTTTGCGATGAAGCACAAAGCCAACACCATGCCCGAAATCGACGACTGTCAAAAGTCGATGGTGCCATCGTGGCAACGCAACTTAATATTCTGCGTAGGCATTGGAGCATTGCTCTTCGTGCCTATTTTCAAGACCATCACCCACATGAAGCCCTACATGGGGGTGCTGCTTGGCCTTGGAGTGCTATGGATAATAACCGAAGTGATACACCGCAAAGAAAACGAAGAAAACAAGGATTTGCACATCGCCGCCATCATATCACGTATAGATACACCTAGTATACTATTTTTCTTAGGAATCCTTTTGGCAGTGGCAGGGCTGCAATCTGCCGGACATTTGTCGCTCCTAGCCTCCGGACTAAACGAGGCATTTGCAGGCAACTTCCTCATCATCGATGTGGTGATAGGCGTGCTGTCGTCAATCGTGGACAATATACCATTAGTGGCCGGAGCCATGGGAATGTACGATTTTCCAATGGATCACCCATTCTGGACATTCCTAGCCTACTGTGCAGGAACAGGCGGAAGCATACTCATCATAGGCTCCGCAGCAGGAGTAACAGCTATGGGAATGGAAAAGATAGACTTTATATGGTATTTGAAAAAGATAACGCCTTATGCTCTCATAGGCTACCTAGCAGGTGCCGGAACCTACATGCTTATGGATTTAATTCTACACTAATATACCCAACTGTAAAATTAAGGCAACTTCTAAAAATTGCTTTGCAAGTGGTTTACGGAATACTGACTTCGTCGATGTTGCTATCGCTCGAAATAGCTAATGCTTAGGCATTGCTCTTTACTCGCTTAATCGCAACGTTCTTGAGAAGATTTCTACTTTCTTTTGACCCATCATAGCGGGCTATGCGATTGAAAAAGAAATAGAAAGATTCCAAGAAAAAAACGTAAACCACGCAAAAGTTCTTTTATTTCATGATAATATTTCTTATAACGTGGAATTTTTAGATGTTGCCTTAAGCATCTTGGTCAATTTCTTGGCAGCTTTTGCATCCAAATCAAAGATAGGATAATTGGTGAAACTTATTGTAAATGTTTTTTCTTCGCTGCTACCCATATTGCCATAGGTTAATGTGTTCCATATATCCACCATTGTGGCAGTGATGTTGGCAGAGATTCTTTTATTCACCAAGTCAATTTCAGTTATTGTTACCGTCATATTGTCGGACACCCAGCCTGTAGCGAATGTTTCGCCATCTAGATTGGTAGTTCCGGTGAAAAGAATTATAGCAAGATCTCCTTCTTCGCCGGTAAGTATGTTGCCTTCTTGATTTTGCGTTCCTTCTTCGCCAAGAAATCCAACTATAACAGCATCTTGAGGTATACCGTCTCCTATAAAATCGAAAGTGTACATTATACGACAAGCCTGTTGTTGAGTCGAAACGTCTTTTGTTCCTACAGCCATAACGAATGTTTCTTCTTCATCAGCTTCATATCCTACCCAAAAGCTCTGCGGAATCCAATCAACAGCACCGTCGAAACCAAACATAACTCCACTTGGAAGTTCAATATCCGGATTGTCGCCAGAGTTTGTACCTTCTGTTGGGTCATCAGGTTTGCAAGCTGTAAAAGCCAAAAGGCTTACTACTAAAATAAAAGCCAAAAATATTAATGTCTTTTTCATTGTGTTATGTGTTTTAATAATTAATTTATTACTTCTTTCGGGATGCAAAATTACGTATAATATACGTATTGCACAAATATTATTTAGGCAATTTCTAAAAATTGCTTTGCAAGTGATTTACGGAATACTGACTTCGTCGATGTTGCTATCGCTCGAAAGAGCTAATGCTGAGGCATTGCTCTTTACTCGCTTAATCGCAACGTTCTTGAGAAGATTCCTACTTTCTTTTGACCCATCATAGCGGGCTATACGACCCCAAAAGAAATAGAAAGATTCCAAGAAAAAAACGTAAACCACGCAAAAGTTCTTTTATTTCATGATAATATTTCTTAGAACGCGGAATTTTTAGATGTTGCCTATAGAAACACTATTGGGGTGAATATCAAAAAGAGGCGAGAAATCACTTCCGACTTCTCACCTCTTTTGTACCCGGGGCCGGGATCGAACCGGCACGAGTGTAACCTCATTGGTTTTTGAGACCAACGCGTCTACCAATTCCGCCACCTGGGCTTTATACTTCCGAAGCACATCTTATCTCGCATGCTTCTCATCAAAAAAAGACCCGAAAAATCTCCGAGCCTTAATGAGCGGAAAACGAGACTCGAACTCGCGACCCCGACCTTGGCAAGGTCGTGCTCTACCAACTGAGCTATTTCCGCTTGATGCTTACAACACATTTTCTCGTGCCATTTGCGTTTGCAAAGATACGACTTTTTTTCGTAACAACCAAATATTTTTACTTCTTCACACTATATCTGCAACTTACAAAGCCAAAACTACGCATTCCCGACCATACTTAACCACCACAAAACGCACTTTTTTACCACTTCTCGATCACATAAAAACACATCCACTTTTCTAACGCTCAGCTAAAACTTCGCAGACGAAAGAGACATGAGTCATGAGCTGGCTTCCGCCCAACCGTTGTTGTTGTCCGTAGTCTTGGCACAGCCAAAACCGTAACTCAAAATATGTCAAAGAACTCTTTCCCATACCGCTGTCTGTTGTCCGTAGTCCGAGAAACACTTTTGCGAGGTTGTAAGAGAGTTGAGGTAGAAGCAAAAGTATTTTCGTTCAACACATTAACCGCATCCACACTTTTCGGTTTGGTTTTGCAAAGATACAAACATTCGAAATGTCACTTTAACGATTTGTCCCGTTTTGTCCCGTTTTGTCCTGTTTTGTCCTGTTTTGTCCTGTTTTGTCCCGTTTTTGTCTGTAATTGGCTTAGGCTTCGTTGTTGCTTCGCAGACGAAAGAGTACTGAGTCATGAGCTGTGAGTCGGCTACCGCCTAGCTTCGCAGACTACAAGTCCACAAGACCACGAGACTACAAGTGGCAGCCGCCCCACTAGTTGTCTTGTAGTCTTGGCACAGCCAAGCAAAAAATTGCGGCGACTTGTCAGCACCTCCGTCCGCCACCACTCAAGTATCCCCCTTAAGTATTCCCCTTTAGGGGGAATACGGGGGGATACGGTGGTGAGGAGGGGCTGACAATGTCGAAGTTTGGTTTTAAGGACTACAGACAACCGTCAACGGACCTTATGCTCAGCTTATACTTCGCAGACGGATGTGCTGTGAGCTACGAGCATTGAGTGGCTTCGCTATCGCTTCGCAGACTGCGAGTAGCTGTCGTATGACCATTGTCTGTTATCCGTTGTCTGTTGTCCGTTGTCTCGCAAAGCGAAGCGTAACTCCCATGGTTTTGAGTCAAAACTCCCATACTTTTACCCTCTAAAC